>NZ_JBFUDR010000030.1:0-33808 GCF_056404615.1 Massilia sp. P2_C2
GCGACGTCCAGCGCGACTTCGCTGCGCCGCGCCGCCAGCCACAGACGCGCGTCGCCCAGCGTGCCCGAGATCCAGATGTCGTCGCCCGCGCGCGCGGCGTCGCGGCGCAGCGCCCGGCCGGGTTCCAGTTCGCCGAAGATCGTGATGCAGACGTTCAGCGGGCCCTTGGTCGTGTCGCCGCCCACCAGGTCGCAGCCGTGCGCGTCGGCCAGCGCGAACAGGCCGCGCGAAAAGGCGTCCAGCCAGTCGGGGTCGGCCGCCGGCAGGGACAGCGCCAACGTAAAACCGAGCGGCGCCGCACCCATCGCGGCCAGGTCGGACAGGTTCACGGCCAGGCATTTGTGCCCGAGCGTGAACGGGTCGGCGCCGGCAAAGAAATGGCGGTCCTCGACGAGCATGTCGGACGACACGGCCAGCATCTTGCCGGGCGTGGGCGACAGCAGCGCGCAGTCGTCGCCGATGCCGAGGATGGTATTGGGGCCGGGCGCGCGGTCGCGCCGGAAGTAGCGTTTGATGAGGTCGAATTCGGAGAGCATGCCGCGATTCTAATCCGGCGCGGCCGTCCGGCGGGCCGTTTCGCCATGCTACCTGCCCGGGGGCGCTACTGTCGATACCAAAAAATACGTAGACGAGGGCCCGTAACACTCTGATAAAATCGGAGACCCCCCGTCAGTTCAGGAAGGCTGCAAAGCATGGATTCGTCAATCGATAAAAAAGAAGAACTACGTCAACAACTGCGGGCTGCCGCGCTCGAGTACCACCAGTTTCCCTCTCCCGGCAAGATTGCCGTCACGCCGACCAAATCCGTCCTGAACCAGCGCGACCTGGCCTTGGCGTACTCGCCGGGCGTCGCCGCGCCCTGCGAAGAAATCGTCAAGGACCCCGCCTCCGCGTATAAATACACGGCCCGCGGCAACCTCGTCGCCGTCATCTCGAACGGTACCGCCGTGCTCGGCCTGGGCAACATCGGCCCGCTGGCCAGCAAGCCCGTCATGGAAGGCAAGGGCGTGCTGTTCAAGAAGTTCGCCGGCATCGACGTGTTCGACATCGAGGTCAACGAGAACGATCCGGACAAGCTGATCGACGTGATCGCCGCGCTGGAACCCACGTTCGGCGGCGTGAACCTCGAGGACATCAAGGCGCCGGAGTGCTTCTACATCGAGCGCAAGCTGCGCGAGCGCATGAAGATCCCCGTCTTCCACGACGACCAGCACGGCACCGCGATCATCGTCGGCGCCGCCATCCTGAACGGCCTGAAGGTCGTCGGCAAGGATCTCAAGAAGTGCAAGATGGTCGTGTCCGGCGCGGGCGCGGCGGCGCTGGCCTGCCTCGACCTGGTCGTCGACCTCGGCTTCCCGATCGAGAATATTTACGTGACCGACCTGGCCGGCGTCGTCTACAAGGGCCGCACCGAGCTGATGGATCCGGACAAGGAACGTTTCGCTCAGGAAACACCGCATCGCACCCTGGCCGAGATCATCCCCGACGCCGACATCTTCCTGGGCCTGTCCGCCGGCGGCGTGCTCAAGCCGGAGATGGTCGCGAAGATGGCGCCGAATCCGCTGATCCTGGCGCTCGCCAACCCGAACCCGGAAATCCTGCCGGAAGATGCGAAAGCCGTCCGCAGCGACGTCATCATCGCCACCGGCCGTTCGGACTACCCGAACCAGGTCAACAACGTGCTGTGCTTCCCGTACATGTTCCGTGGCGCACTCGACTGCGGCGCGACGACGATCACGCGCGAGATGGAAATCGCCGTCGTGCACGCGATCGCCGACCTCGCCCACGCCGAGCAGTCGGACATCGTGGCGTCGGCCTACGGCATCTCCAACCTGTCGTTCGGTCCGGAATACCTGATCCCGATGCCGTTCGACCCGCGCCTGCTGACGCATATCGCGCCGGCCGTGGCCAAGGCCGCGATGGACGGCGGTGTCGCCACCCGTCCGATCGCCGACCTGGCTGCCTACGCCGAGAGCCTGCAGCAATTCGTCTACCGCAGCGGCAGCTTCATGAAGCCGCTGTTCCAGATCGCCAAGAGCGCTCCGGCCGAGCGCAAGCGTATCGTCTACGCGGAGGGCGAAGAAGAGCGCGTGCTGCGCGCCGTGCAGGTCGTCGTCGACGAGAACCTGGCCCGTCCGATCCTCGTCGGCCGTCCGGCCGTGCTGGAAAAGCGCATCGAGAAATTCGGCCTGCGCCTGAAGCAGGGCAAGCATTTCGACGTCATCAACCCCGACTTCGACGAGCGCTACCGCGACTACTGGCAGGCTTACCACCAGATGGTCATGCGCAAGGGCGTCACGGAAGACCTCGCCAGGCTGGCGATGCGCCGCCGTCACACGCTGATCGGCGCGATGATGATCCACAAGGGCGACGCCGACGGCATGATCTGCGGCACGTACGGCACGACCGATGTGCACCTGCAATACATCGACCAGGTGCTGGGCAGGCGCGCCGGCAGCAACGTGTATGCGGCGCTGAACTTCATCATCACGCAGGACCGCCAGATCGCGATGGTCGACACGCACGTCAACGAAAACCCGACCGCGGAAGAGTTGACGGAGATCACGCTGATGGCGGCCGAGGAACTGGAGCGCCTGGGTATCACGCCGCGCGTGGCGCTGCTGTCGCACTCGAACTTCGGCACGTCGAACAGCGCGTCGGCGAAGAAGATGCGCGCCGCGCTGGGCCTCATCCAGCAGAAGGCCCCCGGCCTGGAAGTCGACGGCGAGATGCACGGCGATACCGCGCTGGACTCGAAGCTGCGCGCCAAGATCATGCCGCAGTCGACGCTGAAGGGCGACGCCAACCTGCTTGTGATGCCGAACATCGAAGCCGCCAATATCGCCTACAACGTTGTCAAGACGGCGGCCGGCAACGGCATCGCCGTCGGCCCGGTACTGCTGGGTTGCGCACGTCCGGCGCACATCCTGACCCCGTCGGCGACCGTGCGCCGCATCGTCAACATGACGGCATTGTGTGTCGTCGATGCTGTTTCGGAGCGCTGAAAAGGATAATTTGTTGTAGCTTCGCCACTGTTACCGAAAGTCGATGAAAGGGCCGCTTGCGGCCCTTTTTTTTCAGTTAGCGTGCATGAAGGGGGCCGTTCGCGGCCCTTTTGTCGTTCAAATGTAGAAGTTCCTGACAATTCGCGAATATGTAATGGAGTTTGATGGACACGTAACAATGCGTAATCATGCGACATGTTTGCTGGGTTTCGAGCCATAATAGACGAGTATTTGTTGCATTTATTGCACGTTTTCCTGTTCGTAATAAGAATAGTAAAGCGTTCAAATAATACAAAGTTGTCGGAAATTTATTTAATTTGTTAAATGAAATTTCCGTTTCCGTATGCCAGGCCGCCTGGGTCATCCCGGCGGTTATCCGGAACACCAAAGACTACGTCACTGGATCACCAAGAACATGCAGACAACAAAGAATGCCCTGATTACGGGGATTACCGGTCAGGATGGCGCGTATTTGGCGCAACTGCTGTTGGAAAAGGGCTATCGCGTGACCGGCACGTTTCGTCGGTCCAGCTCGGTTAACTTCTGGCGCATCGCCGAACTCGGCATCGAGCAGCATCCGAACCTGTCTCTCGTCGAGTACGACCTCACCGATCTCTCGTCGAACATCCGCCTGATCGAATCCACCCGTCCGGACGAGGTGTACAACCTCGCCGCGCAGAGCTTCGTCGGCGTCTCGTTCGACCAGCCCCTCGCCACGGCGTCGATCACCGGCATCGGCGCCGTCAACCTGCTGGAAGCGATCCGCATCGTGCATCCCAAAGCGCGCTTCTACCAGGCCTCGACGTCCGAGATGTTCGGCAAGGTCCAGGCCGTGCCGCAGGTCGAGTCGACCCCGTTCTACCCGCGCAGCCCGTACGGCGTGGCCAAGCTGTACGCGCACTGGATGACGGTGAACTACCGCGAATCCTATGGCATCTTCGGCAGTTCCGGCATCCTGTTCAACCACGAGTCGCCGCTGCGCGGCCGCGAGTTCGTCACGCGCAAGATCACGGACTCCGTCGCCAAGATCGTCCTGAACAAGCTGGACGTACTGGAACTGGGCAACCTGGACGCCAAGCGCGACTGGGGTTATGCGCGCGAATACGTGGAAGGCATGTGGCGCATCCTGCAGGCCGACCAGCCGGACACCTTCGTGCTGGCCACCAACCGTACGGAAACCGTGCGCGACTTCGTCACGATGGCTTTCCGCGGCGCCAGCCTGGACGTCGAATGGAAGGGGGCGGGCGAGCAGGAAACGGGCTATTGCGCCCGCACCGGCAAGCTGCTCGTGCGCGTGTCGCCGAAGTTCTACCGTCCGGCCGAGGTCGACCTGCTGATCGGTGACGCCTCCAAGGCGCAGCGTGAGCTGGGCTGGAAGGCCGGGACGTCGCTGGAACAGCTGTGCCAGATGATGGTCGACGCCGACCTGCGTCGCAACGAAGCTGGCTTCTCGTTCTGACATGAGCAGCATGGTCACGGAAGACGGCGGTGAGCAACGCGAGGGCGTGGGCAAGCGCGCCCTGATCACCGGCCTGCGCGGCTTCACCGGCTATTACATGGCGCGTGAACTGGCCGCAGCCGGCTACCACGTGATGGGTACGGTGCAGCCGGGCAACGAGACCGGACCGGACATGTTTGCCGCCGACCTGAACGACCGCGCCGCGCTGGCGGCCGTGGTCGAACATACGCGGCCGGACGTCGTCGTCCACCTGGCCGCCATCGCCTTCGTGGCCCATGACGACGCCGGGCAGATCTACCGCGTCAACGTGGTAGGCACGCGCAACCTGCTGGAAGCGCTGGCGCAAGGGTCGCACAAGCCGTCCTGCGTGCTGCTGGCGTCGTCGGCCAATATCTACGGCAACGCGGCCGTGCCCGTGATCGACGAAGGCGTGACGCCCGCACCGGCGAACGACTATGCCGTCAGCAAGCTCGCGATGGAATACATGGCGCGCCTGTGGATGGACAAGCTGCCGATCGTGATCGCGCGTCCGTTCAACTACACGGGTGTCGGCCAGAACGAGAATTTCCTGCTGCCCAAGATCGTGTCGCACTTCCGCAAGGGCGCGCGCCGCATCGAACTGGGCAACCTGGCCGTCGCGCGCGATTTTTCCGACGTGCGCACGGTTGCGAAGAGCTACCGCCGCCTGCTCGCGGCGGCGCCGGCCGGGGAAGTCTTCAACGTCTGTTCCGGCCGCTCGCACTCGCTCGAGAGCGTGATCGACATGATGAACGACATCGCCGGCTACCGTATCGATGTGCACGTCAATCCGGCCTTCGTACGCGGTAACGAGGTACGCACGCTGTCGGGCAGCAACGCCAAACTGGCCAGCACGATCGGCGCCATCGAATCGCCGCCGCTGGTCGACACGTTGCGCTGGATGTACCTGGCGTGAGCCGGATACCGATCGGCCTGGAGCAGACCATGATCGAACTGGGCCTCCCCAAACGACGAGCAGACGGCGCGGCCGCGTTCCATGACCGCATTCGGGCAGTGCCGGCCCCGGCCGTGGCGGCGAACGACGCCGATGCGCTGCCGGACTTGCGCATCGGCATCGGCACGACCATGATCGAGCCGGCCTTTACGGGCGGGCACCTGGACGGCATCGGGGTCTATACGCAGGCGCTGCTGCGCCACCTGCCGCGCGCGGGTTGTGCGATGCTGCCGTATTCCTGGCCGCGCCTGCGCGGCGCGGCGCCCGTCACGGCCGGCCAGGCCCTGCCGCATTCCTTCGAGCGCGCTTCGTTCGTCGACCTGGTCACGCCCGACGCGCACCGCGTGCACATGCCTGTCGACGTCTTCCACGTCACGGACTACCGCGTCGTGCGCATGGATTGCCCGGTGATCGCGAGCCTGCACGATGCGCTGCCCGTCAAGCATCCCGAGTGGTGCAACCCGAGCCTGCGTGGGTTGAAGAACTGGCTGCAGCGCAAGGCTGCGCAAAAGGCCGACCACGTGATCGCGCTGTCGCATTTCGCCATCGACGAACTGGTCGAATGCTTCGGCATCGACGAGCGCCGTGTCACGGTCGTGCCGTGCGGCGTGGATGACGAATGGCTGGATCCGCCGCCGGCGGACGCCGTGGCGGCGACCTTGCAGGCCAACGGATTGCGTCCGGGGTATTTCTTGTTCGTGGGCACACTGCAGCCGCGCAAGAACGTCGAACGGCTGCTGGACGCCTATCTGTCGCTGCCGGCCGCCGTGCGCGCGGAGCACCAGCTCGTCATCGTCGGCAGTGCCGGCTCGCGTTCGGAAGACGTGGTGCGTCGCATTGCCGCCGCCGTGCAGGACGGTGCCGACATCGTCTGGCTGAACCAGCTGACCGACAACGCCCAGCTGCGCCATGTGTATGCGGGCGCGGGCGTGTTCGTGTTTGCCTCGCTGTACGAAGGCTTCGGCATCCCGGTGGTGGAAGCCTTCGCATCCGGCGTGCCGGTCGTCGCGTCGAACACGACCTCGCTGCCGGAAGTGACGGCCGGCGCGGCGCTCGACGTCGATCCGCTCGACACGGGCGCGATCGCCGATGCCATGCTCACGCTGGCGCGCGAATCCGCCGTGCGGGCGCGCTGCATCACGGCCGGGCGCGCACGTGCCGCCCGGCTGACCTGGAATGCGACGGCGCGCCAGACGGCCGCGGTGTACCGTTCCCTCCTCTAAAAGACCGTATCCATGTCCAAACCCATGCGTGTCCTGCATTTCTATAAGACCTATTTCCCTGATTCGGTCGGCGGGGTCGAACAGGTCATCCGGCAGATGTGTGTGGGAACAGGCCGTCTGGGCATCACGAACCACGTCCTGTCGCTGTCGCGCGACCGGCACCTGAAGCCGTTCGACTACGAAGGCCATACGGTGCATCGCGCACCGCTGAACTTCGAGGTGGCGTCGAACGCGGTGTCGGTGCAGGCGATCGGCCAGCTGGCGCGCATGGCGGCAGAGGCCGACGTGGTGCATTACCACTTCCCATGGCCGTTCATGGACATGGCACACTTCCTCGCGCGCGTCGACAAGCCGACCGTCGTGACGTACCACTCGGACATCGTGCGCCAGAAGGCCTTGCTGAAGCTGTACGAGCCCCTGAGGCACAGGTTCCTGGAAAGCGTCGACACGATCGTCGCGACGTCGCCCAACTACCTGGCGTCCTCGGCCGTGCTGGACCGCTACCGCGACAAGACGCGCGTCATCACGTTCGGCCTCGACAAATCCAGCTATCCGGAACCGGAGCAGGCGCGCCTGGACCATTGGCGTGCGCGGGTCGGTCCGAAATTCTTCCTGTTCGTCGGCGTGCTGCGCTACTACAAGGGCCTGCACATCCTGCTCGACGCCGTGGCCGGCACCGATTATCCGGTCGTGATCGTGGGCGCCGGGCCGATCGAGGCGGAGCTGAAGGCGCGCGCCGAGCGCCTTGGCCTCAAGCGCGTGCAATTCGTCGGCGCCGTGAACGATCTCGACAAGGCAGCCCTGCTCAAGCTCTGCTATGCCGTCGCCTTCCCCTCGCACCTGCGTTCGGAAGCCTTCGGCATCTCGCTGCTGGAAGGCGCGATGTACGGCAAGCCGATGATCTCGAGCGAGATCGGTACGGGTACCACCTACATCAACGTGCACGGCGAGACGGGCCTCGTCGTGCCGCCATCCGACCACGAATCGCTGCGCGCCGCGATGCACCGGCTGTGGCACGACCCGCAGATGGCGCGAGAGATGGGCCAGCGCGCGGAGGCGCGTTACTGGCAGCTGTTCACGTCGGCGCAGATGGCCGACAACTATGCGCGGCTGTACCGGGAGCTCGTGGGGCGCAGGGCGGAAGTGCGCCTGGCCGCCGCGCCGCGGCTCGGATAACGTTCGATTGGTGGGCACGGGGTGCCCACCAAGCCGCACATATCACGCCGCCACAGGCATCGGCACAGGTTCCTGCTCCGCCCACCGCTCGCGGATCGCGCGGATCGCCGGCATCTGCGTGAGAAACAGGTCGACCAGCACCGGATCGAAATGCCGGCCTTTCTGCTCGACGAGGAAGTTGAGCGCCTCCTGTTCCGTCCACGCTTTCTTGTACGGTCGGATCGACGTCAGCGCATCGAACACGTCGGCGATCGCGCAGATGCGGCCTTCGAGCGGGATCGCGGTGCCGGCCAGGCCGTTCGGGTAGCCGCTGCCGTCCCATTTCTCGTGGTGGGTGAGGGCGATGTTGCGTGCCAGCGCCAGCACGCCGTGCCCGTGCTGGCCGATGATGTCGGCGCCGATCTGCGCGTGGCCCTGCATGATCTTCCATTCGTCCGGATCGAGCGGCCCGGGTTTCTGCAGCACGCGGTCGGGGATGCCGATCTTGCCCACGTCGTGCATCGGCGCGGCGTGCAGCAGGTCGTCCGCTTCCGCTTCCGTCATGCCGGCCGCGAGGCCGAGGATGCGCGCGAAATGGCTCATGCGGATCACGTGCAGGCCGGTCTCGTTGTCCTTGTATTCGGACGCCAGGCCGAGGCGCTGGACGATTTCCAGGCGCGACGCGCGCAATTCTTCCATGCGCACGAGCGACAGGTGGGTGCGCACGCGCGCCCGCACGATGGGCGGGCTGACGGGCTTGGTGATGTAGTCGACGGCGCCGGCCTCGAAGCCTTCCAGCTCGTCGTCCGTGTCGTTCAGCGCGGTGACGAAGATGACGGGGATGGCGGCCAGCGCCGGGTCGGCCTTGAGGGCGGCGCACACTTCGTAGCCGCTCATGCCGGGCATCATCACGTCGAGCAGGATCAGGCTGGGGCTTTCCTCGCGCGCCAGTTCGAGCGCGCGCGGGCCATCCTTGGCGAAGCGCAGGCGATAGTGGTCCTGCAGGATCTGGCGCAGCAGCTGCAGGTTGCTCGCTTCGTCGTCGACGGCCAGGATCAGGGGTTGGGTGACGGTGGTCATTCTGTCGTCTCCTGTGCCAGCTCGTCGATGGCGGCCAGCACGGCGTCAAGTTGTTGCAGGGCGAGGTCGAACTCGAAATCGGAAATGGCGGCATGCACCTGGGCGACGCGCGCCGCCAGCGGATGGCCGTTCGTGGCGGCGGCCAGGCCGGCCAGCGCGGCGTCATCCAGGCCGCCGTGTTTGAGCGCGTCGCGCAGGACGTTGCCCGCGCGCCGGACACGGTCCAGGTCGGCCGCCGGACGCACGGCGTGGGCCTTGCCCTGGCCCGGCGCGGCGCTGGCGGGCCGGGTCGCAAGTATCGCGTCCAGCGCCGCGTCGAGCAGGACGCCTACGGCCTCCAGTGCCTGCTGCAGCGTCGCGGCGAGGCCCGGATACAGTTTGCCGCTGTCGCCGTCCACGAGCCCTTCCAGTCCGGCCAGTCCGTCGGCCAGCAGCTCCAGGCCCAGGTTGGCGGCGATGCCGCGCACCTTGTGCGTCTGCATGCGCAGCGCGCGATAGTCGGCGGCGGTGGCCTGGGCCGTGAGCGTCGCGGCGAGACCTTCGTGCTGGACGGCGAAGTGGGCGAGCGCTTCCAGGTAGGCGTCTTCCTTGCCGCTCCAGCGGCGCAGGCCGGCGTGGCGGTTGAGGGTCTGGCGCTCCTGCGCCGGCAGGTCGTCCGCTTGCTGCCCCGGACCGAGACCCAGCACGCGCGCGATTTCATGCGACAGCGCGCACCAGTCGACCGGTTTGCTGGCAAAGCCGTCCATGCCGGCGTCAACGCTGGCGCGGCGGTGCTCGGCCAGCACGCTGGCCGTCATGGCGATGATGGGCACGCGCGGCCGGCCGGCGGCTTCGGCCTGCTGGCGGATCAGGCGCGTGGCGGAGAGGCCGTCGATGGTCGGCATCTGGAAATCCATCAGGATCACGTCGAAGCGTTCGCGGCCCGCCAGTTCGACGACCGCGGCGCCGTCGCCGACGGCCGTCATCGTGTGGCCGCGTCGCGCCAGCAGCAGTTGCAGCAGTTCCTGGTTCTGCGGCACGTCGTCGGCCAGCAGCACGCGCAGCGGGGGCAGGGCGGCGGCCGTGCGCACGCGCGGTTGCTGCGGGGCGAAGCGGGCCGGCACGAGCGGCAGCACCACGTGGAACGTCGTGCCCTTGCCCAGCGCGCTGTCGGCCCAGATGCGGCCGCCCATCAGCTCGACGAGCTGCTTGCTGATCGTGGTGCCGAGGCCCGTGCCGCCGAAGCGGCGCGTCATGGACGCGTCGGCCTGGGTGAACGGTTCGAAGATGGCCGTCAGGCGTTCCGGCGCGATGCCGATGCCGGTGTCGCTCACCATGAAGTGCAGATGGTCGTCCTTCAGCTCGGCGCGCACGGTGACGCTGCCTTTTTCCGTGAACTTGATCGCGTTGTCGAGCAGGTTGGTGAGCACCTGGCGCACGCGCAGCTCGTCGCCGCGCAGGCAGGTGGGCAGCGCCGGGTCGTATTCGATGTCCACGTGCAGACCCTTGGCGCGCGYGTTCGCGGCCAGGGTCGACGACAGTTCGTCGATCAGCGACAGCAGGTTGTAGTCGTGCTGCTCCAGCTCCACCGCACCCTTTTCCAGCTTGGCGGTGTCGAGGATCTCGTTGAGCAGGCGCAGCAGGGAGCGGCCCGAGCTGCGGATCGTGTCGAGGTGGCGGCGCTGGTCGGCATCGAGATGGCCATCCAGCAGCACGTCGGTGAAACCGAGGATGGAGTTCATCGGCGTGCGGATCTCGTGGCTCATGTTGGCGACGAAGCTGGCGCGCGCCGCGGCCGCCTGTTCGGCGTTCTCCTTCGCTTCGCGCAGCGCGTCTTCCATCGCGCGCCGTTCCGTGATGTCGAGGATGACGCCGTCCAGCCAGCACAGTTCGCCGGCTTCGCTGCGCACGCCGGTGCCGTTCTCCCACATCCAGCGGGTGCTGCCGTCCGCGTGCAGCAGGCGGTATTCGACGAGGTAGGGGCGGTCTTCGCGCAGCGCGGTAGCGATCGTTTCCGACACGCGCACGCGATCGGCCGCGTGGATCAGCGGCGCGAAGGTGCGGCGCGGCGCCGTGCCGAGGAAGTCGCGGGCCGTGTAGCCGGTGACGCGTTCGACGGCGTCGCTGATGAACAGCATCGGTGCCTCGCCCTCGAGCAGGCTGCTGCGGTAGGAAATGCCGGGAATGTTGCCGATCAGCGAACGGAACTGCTGTTCGCTGGCGCGCAGCGCCTGTTCCATCCTGCGCCGCTCGCTGATGTCGGTGATGAAGCAGACGAACAGGTCCTGCTGGTCGAGGCGCGCATGACCGAGGGCGCGGCGGATCGGCACGATGCCGCCGTCCTTGCGGCGGCCGGTCACGTCGGCGCCACGCGTGCTGGCGGTGATCTCGCCCGTCTGCAGCGAGCGCAGCAGGCCCACTTCCTCCGATGCGGTCTCGTCGCCGATCAGGAGGCGGATGTTCTGGCCGACGATCTCGTCGCGGTGCCAGCCGAAGATGCGCTCGGCCGAGGCATTGAATTCG
Source organism: Massilia sp. P2_C2 (assembly GCF_056404615.1). Taxonomy (NCBI): domain Bacteria; kingdom Pseudomonadati; phylum Pseudomonadota; class Betaproteobacteria; order Burkholderiales; family Oxalobacteraceae; genus Massilia; species Massilia sp. P2_C2. The sequence goes on from NZ_JBFUDR010000030.1 coordinate 11,398, forward strand.
CGGATGACGCCCTGGCGGTCGACCGTGATCACGCCATCGACGGTGGTGGTGAGCAGGGCGCGCATCCAGGCTTCGCTGCGCGACAGTTCGCGGAACAGCTGGCGGTAGCGCAGCAGCCCGTTGGCGGCCAGCACGAAGACGGTGAAGGCGACCGTGATCAGGGTGATCGCCAGTGCCAGGAACGTGCTGTTCGTCGCCTTCTGCGGCGTGAGCGCCGACGCGTGGCCGACGAAGCGCGCGGCCGCCATGCCCGTGTAGTGCATGCCGGCGATGGCGCAGCCCATCACGATGGCGGCCAGCAGCAGGCGGCGCGGTTCGCTCAGCCGGTGCGACAGGCTGGACAGCCCGAAGCGTACCCACAGCGCCAGCGTCGCCAGCACCACCGCGACGACGATCGACAGGGCGAACATGAGCGGGTCGTAGCGCAGTTCCAGGCCCATGCGCATGCCGGTCATGCCGGCATAGTGCATCACGCCGATGCCCGCGCCGACGAGCACGCCGCCGGCCAGCAGGCCCCAGCCGCCCAGCCGCTCGCGCGCGATCAGCGCCAGCGCCACGAACGAGGCGCCGATGCTGGGCAGGCTCGACATGATGGTGGCGACCGGGTCGTAGTCGACGTCCGTGCACAGGTCGAATGCGAGCATGCCGATGAAGTGCATGGCCCACACGCCGGCGCCCAGCGCCAGGCTGCCGGTGCCGAGGACGATCCAGCGCTGGGCGCGGTTGGCGGCGGCCTGGCCGGCGATCTGCAGGCCCATCCACGAGGCAAAGATCGCCACCAGCACGGACAGCGCGACCAGCCTGGGCGTATACAAACCGTAGCTGAGCAGCGACGGATCGGAGGGGAGCGTGAACACGGACAGCATGACGTGTGATTTTTCGAGAGAATGTTGAGGTGATACTGTGCACGCAGTATGGCATTTTCAAACGCGAAAGTCTTGCCAGCAAGAACTGGATGTGAATCTGAATGCACAAAATGTCGCAAAGACGCCACCCGCCATGTCCGCAAAACCGGAACGTTGCGGACGGATCACGCGTTGCTGCGTTTGCGATGTTGCTGCTATGCTGGTTAAACGGGGCATCCGCCGTGGACACCCGCATTGCGTACACGCCAAGTATGAAAACGACAGTTCTTGCCGCGCTACTGGCGGCGGCCTGCACGCTGGCGCGGGCCGAGCCGGCGCCGCGGCTGTACCTGACCACCGAGACATCGGCGCCGTACAGCATGCGCGACGGCGACCGCGTGACCGGGATCGGCACCGACATGGTGCGCGAGATCATGGCCCGCGCCGGCGTCGCGTATTCGATCGACCTGCTGCCGTGGAAGCGCGCCTACACGGCCGCGCTGGAACGCGGCGATGCCTGCGTCTACTCGACCACCCGCACGCCCGAGCGCGAATCGCATTTCAAATGGATCGGACCGATCGGCGAGGCGGAATGGGTGCTGATGGGGCGTGCCGACCGCCATTTCGACGTGCGCAGCCTGGAGGATGCACGCGCCTACCGCGTCGGCACCTACAATGGCGACGCGCGCGACCAGTTCCTGCGTGCGCGAGGCTTCAACGTCGATCCGGCGCCGAACGACATGGTCAACCCGCGCAAGCTGATGATGGACCGCATCGACCTGTGGGCGGCCAGCATCCGGCGCGGCAGTCTCACGCTCGACCGGCTGGGCTATGCGGGCAAGCTGGCGCCCGTCCTGGTGTTCAACCGCATCCGCGTCTACCTCGCCTGCAACCGCGCCGTCCCGGATGCCCTGGTGGCGCGCATGAACGGCGCGCTCGACGCGATGGAGCGCGACGGCACCGCGCATGCCATCGTGCACAAGTACGACGACTGGGGGGCACCTTGAAAAACCGTCGCGAGCGGCCGCAGGGGCGTTCGAGAAGCGCAGCTGTACGAGCAGTACAGCCGGTCCGCCGCCGCGGAGCATCGCAGAGCGTCCCTGCAACGCGCAGCAGTTTTTTCGACGTGCCCTGGGGCTTGCCGCCGCGCTAGGACGACGCGGTCGGCCGCTGCCTGCGGTAGATGATGAGCTGGCGCTCGGACGGATCGGTCTTGCCGACCATGGGCACGACGGCCACCCGGACGTAGTTGCCGCTGTGTTCGAGCAACGCTTCCAGGTTCCGGATGCTGGGCAGGTCGGCCAGGTAGCCTTGCTGGTACACGACCGTTTCGACATGCTGCTTGTCGAGGGTATCCAGGATCTGCTGCTGGTTCAGGTCGTGTTCGCGCACGCCGAGTTCGCGCAGGATCCGGATTTCCACCAGCAGCTTGTCGGCGCGCCGTACGCCGATGTCGCGGCGCTTTTCCTGCGTGCGCAGGTCGTAGATGAAATTGCCGTCGCGGTGGGCCGACACCAGCACGTTCGACGACGGCGGCGCGACCGCGGCCACGGTCGCGGCGGCGCGTTCGAAGCCCTGCACGTACGGCACCTGCGGCTGCATCTGCAACTGTACGACGAGCCAGACGGCCAGCAGCGGCAGGAGCACCCGTCCCACCTTCGCATGGACCAGCGTGAGCGCGCATGCCGCGAGCACGAACAGGAAGACCATGCCGGGCAGGTTGAAGCGCGGATCCTTGTTGGATACGATCGTGAAGAACAGCCAGGCGCCGACGCCGAACGCGGCAATGACCTTGATCTCGAGGCTGGCCTTGCTGCGCACGCCGAGCCAGATGGCCGCGGCCAGGCCGGCGACGAGCACGGCGAGGGCAGGATAGCCCAGTTGTTCCGGCAACTTCCCGGCATAGAACGTCCAGTTGTCGACGCTCCACAAGGCGGGCATGTTCGGCATGGCGGTGGACAGCGCCTGGTTCACTCGCGCGAAGTAGGCGGCCATCACCACCGCCGGCAGCGTGATCATGCCGGCTAGAAGCGTCGCGAGCACGCGGCGCTTGAGCGGTGGACGGTTCGGATAGTCGCGGATGAAGATGAAATACAGCCAGACCGGCGCCATGAACACGCCCTGCACGCGCGTCAGGACACCCAGTCCCATCGCCACGGCCGCGATGAACARCCAGCTCTGCCTGCCGTCCTCCAGGTGCCGCAACAGCGCATAGGCCGTGAAGGCGAAGATGGCCAGCGCGGGGACGTCCAGCTGCACCTGGCGCGACCACAGAGAAATGGGCGCCAGGGCCAGCACGCACAGCGCCGTCGCCACTGCGGAGAGGTCATCCATCACGCGCCGGCACAGCAGCAGCACGATCACGCCCAGCGCCAGCGTGTACAGCACGACGGCGGCCTGCGACACGGCGTGGCTGGCGCCGAACAGCAGCAGCAATGGCACCGACGACATATAGAAGAATGGCGGATAAAAGCCGATATTGATGCCCGGGTATTTTTCGTAATACGTGCTGCTGAAATGGATCGGATGCAGCAGGCCGCCTTCCATCACGAAATCGCGCAGGAACACGCCGTTCATCGCGTGGCGCGACGCGTCGTACCACCAGAAATCGCCATTGGTCGGACTGCTCACGAAGTAATAGACGGCGAGGGCGACGATCGGCAGCAGGGCCAGCAGGGTACCGTACCAGGCGCGCTTCATCGCACGGCCTCCTGCAGCACGGCCGGCTGAGCCGGCGTGTGGCGGAACGTCGCGCCGCACAGGGTTTCGACGTGGAAGCGTGGACGCCGCTTCGAGGCTTCATAGATCTTGGCCAGGTATTCGCCGATGACTCCAAGGCTGAGCAATTGTACGCCGCCGAGGAAGTAGGTCGGGATCACGACCGACGCCCAGCCCGGTAGCGCGTGGTCCGTGAAGATGCGGATGAATAATGCCCACACCGCGAGCCCGAGGCTGGCCAGCGACACGAGGAAGCCGACGCCCGTGATCATCCGCAGGGGGTAGGCGGTGAACGACGTGATGCCCTGCCAGGCCAGGCCCAGCATCTTCTTGAGCGGGTATTTCGATTCGCCGGCAAAGCGTTCCGCGCGCTCGAATTCGACGACGGTCGACGTGAAACCGAGCTGCAGCACGAGCGCGCGCAGGAACAGATGCGTTTCCTCGTATTCGCGCAGCGTCTCGATGGCGCGCCGGCTCATCAGGCGGTAGTCGGCATGGTTGTAGACGATCTGCACGCCGAGGAAGGCCAGCAGCTTGTAATAGCTTTCGGCCGTGACGCGCTTGAAGAACGTATCCCTGGCGCGCGCGCTGCGCACGCCGAACACGATCTCGTTCCCTTCGCGATAGGCTTGCACCATGCGCGGGATGGCGTCGAGGTCGTCCTGCAGGTCGGCGTCGAGGCTGATCAGCACGTCGCCGGGCGCCGTCATCAGCCCGCACAACAGGGCGTTCTGGTGCCCACGGTTGCGGCTGAGCTTGATGCCGCACACCAGGGCATGCTGGCGCGAGAACTCGCTGATCATGTCCCACGTGCCGTCGCGGCTGCCGTCATCGACGTAATAGATGGCGCTGCCTGGGGCGAATTCGCCCCTGTCGATGGCATCGCCCACCAGCTTGAGCAGGCGGCTCGTCGTCTCCGGCAAGACGTCGAATTCGTTGTAGCATGGAAGAACGAGGCTGACGACGGGTGCCGGTCTCAGCTTTTTTTCGCTCTGAACGTCCATAAGGCGTTGATGATGTAGTTCCATGTCAATACGCAGAGAGTAGCCACGAGCTGGCCGACGAGGACGTGGGTGCCCAGGGATAGCAACAGGGCCAGCATGTAGCGGTTCAACAACAGTCCGCTCGCCGCGACGATGGCGAAGCGCGGGGCCGTATGCAGGACCGACCGGGTGGACCTGAACGTGAAGCGCGCATTCAGCGCGAAATTGACCACGGCGCTGCTAATGAATCCGGTGGTGGAAGCGGGCACCGGATGCCAGCCCAGCACGTAGACCAGGGTGAACATCACGGCGTAGTGCAGCGCCGTCGCGAAACCGCCGACAAAGAGGAAGGTGATGACTTGCCTGACCAGGTCGAGCCTGCCTTCACGCCTGTCGTAGCTGCTGACGTTCATACGGTTTGATGTCGAATAATCATCAAACGATATTAGCACGGCACGGATTTTGACCGCGTAAATTTACATTAATACAACAATCTCGCGCGATTTTCACACTCTGATGAGGTATTTGCAATATCTGCGTGTCGAGAGACCGGGGCGACAGGACAGCGCATTGTCCGGTTCTCGCGCGACTAACCTCCACATCCAGGCCGCGCCCAAGACTGCAGCCTCCTGCCTGATTGCTCCCGACCACTCACTTTAACAACTGGCGGAATCCGATAGCAATATCTGCACACACTGGGTATTCCCGCAATAAATGTTAGAGCGCCGTCAAGCAGCAGGCATATCTTCCGTACGGCGCGCGAACCCTGCCCATCAGGGCGGGGTACAGCAGCCGGCCTGGCGCGAGGGTGCTGTCCGACCTGCCGGCAAAGAGAAAAACATCCTCTTTCGGAGGAAATCACCATGAWTTGGGAGAGACACGTATGCATTTGAAAACAACAATGGCCTTGGCGGTGGGCCTGCTGTTCGCGCAGGGCGCGAACGCCGCAGGCACTGCCGTGTGCAAGTACGAACTCAACAACGTCTGGTGGGGCGGCGGCACGGCCAACGTCTCGATCACCAACCAGGGCACGGAGACGCTGCATGGCTGGCAGGTGTCCTGGACCTACAACGACGGCTCGTATGTGTCGGGCAACCCGTGGAACGGCGTTGTGACCGGCAGCGCGCCGACGTTCACTGGTTCGGACGGCGGTGGCTGGAACAAGGACATTGCTCCGGGCGGGACGGCCTCGTTCGGCTTCGTCGTCGCAGGCCAGGACGCGATGAACGCGAATATCCCACAAGCGACCGGCAACATCTGCAACAGCAGTGATGACGACGGCGGGCCGTGGGTTACGTCCGTCCTTGGCGTGCCGGCCAGCCTGAAAGTCCAGGAAGGCTTGACCGCCACCTTCCTTATCCCCAAGGTAACCCTGCCCGCCGGGCGCACCGCCACGTGGTCGATCTCCGGCATCGATGCGGCGCGCTTCAAGATCGACCCTGCGACCGGCGCCCTGTCGTTCCTCCAGGCACCCGATACCGCGCACCCCGCCGACGCCGATGCCCGCAACGACTATGACCTCATCGTGCAGGTCAGCGATGGCCAGGGCAACACGCAGCAGGCGCCGCTGAAGGTGCTGGTGCGGCCGTGGAACTACTACGGCGCGGCCGGCCTGCCGCTGCCGCTCGCGACGAGCGAGGTGGCCAAGCCCGCCGGCACCACGGGACAGCCGGGGCTGCGCGTGCTCGACTGGGCCGGCTTCAAGGCCGCGATGTCCTATACCTTCGACGACTCGCAACCGTCGCAGATCGATCACTATCCGGAGCTGAAGGCCCAGCGCGTCCGCGCCACCTACTACATCAACCCCTCAGCCAACTGGTATCCGCAGTGGGATGATCCGACGCGCTTCGACGCCGTCTGGAAAGACGCAATGGCGCAAGGTTCGGAGATCGGCAACCACACGACGCACCATTGCAGGGCCGCGGACCTGACCGACAACGACCCCAACACCTGCCCTAACGGCCTGGCCAGCGCCGGGGCCGAGTTCGACGACACCACCAACTACATCCGTACGAAGATCGGACAGTCTGCAGTCTGGACCGGCGCCTACCCGTTCGGGGACCTGGACTACAAACCGGCGGCCACATCACGCTTCATGGTCGCGCGCGGCGTGCAGCCGGGCATGGTGGCCTCCGGAACGGGCAGCGACCTGATGAACCTGCCGCTTGCCCAGGTTCCCGGGGATGCCACGGACAACGGCCATCCTGTGTCCTCGTTCAACACCGCCGTAAACGACGCCCTGGGCCAGGGCAAGTGGATGATCTACCTGTTCCACACGGTGTTACCCGCCCCCACGCAGAATTGGGGGGGCGGCGAGGACATCGGCGTGATCACGGGTAACATGAGCTATGCCAAATCGTTCGGCACGATGTGGATCGACAGCGTCGTCAACATCGGCGCCTACTGGCGCGGCCAGCAGCTCCTGCAGGCGGCAACGCCCGCTACCCTCGGCGGCGTGACGACGTGGACCTGGACGCTGCCGCCCAACTTCCCGTCGGGCCGCAAGCTGCGTGTGGTGGTGAATGGCGGTACCCTGAAGCAGAACGGCACGCCGCTGGTCTGGAATTCCCGCGGCTACTACGAGGTGTCGCTGGATGCGCAATCGCTGAGCTGGACGCAGTAACCCTGTTCCTGCAGGCGGGACATGCCGCCTGCAGGAGTTGCTTGCCTGGATGCGCACAGCCGATAATGTAAGGAACGAATCCGGCTGAGCGTTATGCAAGAATTCTTCAGGAAGGCGCTGGTTGCGCTCATCCTCCTTCTGATTTTCGTACTCGACCGGCGACATATCATTGCTGAAGCTGTGCCGCCGCTTCGGATTGTAGAACATCTCGATATAGTCAAAGCCATCCTTGCTTTGCTTCTTCACGGGTGCCATACGTTTTGCGTCGAATTCGTTCCCGCTTGAGTAGCTGGAAGAAGCTCTCGGCAACGGCGTTATCGTGGCAGTTACCGCGCCGGCTCATGCTTTGCTTGAGGTTGTGCGCGTCCAGGAAGTCGCGCCAATCGTAGCTGCTGAATTGACTGCCTTGGTCGGAATGCACCATCACCGTATTCCTGGGTTGCCGGCGCCAGACAGCCATTAAAAGTGCGTTCATCGCCAGCTCGCGATCGATGCGTGAACTCATCGACCAACCGACCACCTGGCGCGAGAACAGATCAAGTACTACGGCCCGTCGGAGTGCTTGTCGCCGGCCTTGGCTCCGCTGTACTTGGCCTGCCGAATGAAGGTATCGGTCAGTGGCATCCGCGTCTCATGTCGGTATCTGCAGGCAGGCCGCGGCGATATACCATCAGGCGTACCAACAGAAATATGAGATTGAATGATGCCGTATACGAGCGCATGAGATTACATTACGCCCTTGTCCCATAGGTAAAGCGGTTATGTTTGCGACAAGGTGAGATTGCGTGATGCTAAGGGGTGGTGCTCCGGCCGGAATCGATGAGTTCGCTGGAAGCCGCGTGGCTGCTGGGTTTTCTTGGCGGGCTCATCTGTGGCATGGATACACGCGTGGATACAAGGCCGGTTAGGGTATGGGTGCGGTTTTCGAAGGCGGAATCCCCCTGGCCACTTTGACCCTCACCGCTACTTTAAGTTCACTGCAGTTCTTCAGCCAGGCTAGCTGATGTCGAGCCGCTATTGAAGCGAGGTCCCTACAAAGGTATCGACCACTACATCATTCATTCCGTTTGCTATTGGCGACAGCCACGCCTCGGTAGTTATCGTACAGTGCGTGTCCACCGTCTGTTTGCGATCATCGTTGTGGGGTTTGCGACTGTGCTTTGGCACGTGAGCGCTTCTTCAAGCGTCGTTCGATTGAATCTGCCAGAAAATATGCTCCGGTCGTGTAGAGGGCGATTAACAGCACGAATCCAGCCGTGTTTGGCTCTGCTATGAGCCAGCCTCCAGCACTCAACCCCACCACCGCAAGGATCGGCACCGGCGCGATCAACAAGAAGTAACCGGGCAGCAGAATCAAATTTAATGTGGGAGAGCGCACCGCAAACGCGAAGACCGCGAAAGTGAGATAGGTCATAGTTACAACCGCGGCCCCAGCGGCTACCCTTGAAAAAGGGCGGTCCTTCATAGTGTCTCCATCGTGTTCATAACATCGGGAGGCTCATACTCCAAGGCGGTGAGCGAAGAGCCGATCAAACAGAAATCGATGCTTTGTGTTTTCAGAGCAGTTGTCTCAAGGCACAGCATGCTCCTGCGTTAGCCTTGCGGCTTGATTGCAATCTAATGCCTGATGGCTTGCCGACAGCGCTGGCGTGCTGTTCGTAATAGGGGATAGCGGACATCGGCTGTTGTCCTTGCTGTTGAGCTAATTGCTATTGCGATGTGGGACTGTTCAATATAAATATTTTTTGTTTCAATGGGGTAACTTTTGGCAGGCTTGGGAGAGCAAATTTCGTCATGACGAAATCTCAGTGTTCGTCATGACGAATTCTTGGTCTGTTTGCCCGACGCCGGTCGAGATTCCGAACAAAACCTCGGCAAGTATGGATAATTGCCTAGATTTTGTATAGACTGGTGAAATGAACCACCAAGCCGACCGAATTCTTGAGCTGGCGCGATCCAAGGGCGTGCTGCGTACCCGGGACGTGGACAGCACCGGCGCGTCGCGTGCGCTGCTCGCGTCGCTGACCGACGAAGGCAAGTTGCTCAAGCTTGGTCGCGGCTTGTATGCCTTGCCCGACCGCGCAGCATCCGCCTACGACAGCTTTGCCGAAGTGGCCGCGCGCAGCGAAAGCGGTGTGCTATGCCTGCTGTCCGCGCTGCGCTTCCACGACCTGACCACGCAACAGTCCTCCGACGTGTGGCTCGCCATCCCGCACAAGGCCCACGCGCCGCGCTTCGACTATCCACCGCTGCGCGTGATTCGCATGTCCGGACCGGCGATGACCGAAGGCGTCGAGACGGTCAATGTCGCGGGCACGCAGGTGCGCGTATTCGGGGTGGCGAAGACGGTTGCCGACTGCTTCAAATTCCGCAACAAGATCGGTCTCGACGTCGCCTTGGAAGCGTTGCGCGAAGCCTGGAACGGTAAGCGCGCAACGATGGATGAACTGTGGCGCTACGCCGAGATCTGCAGGGTGGCGAACGTCATGCGTCCGTACCTGGAAACCGTAGGGGCAGCATGAAGGCGACGAATCGCGCCGCATCCATCCGCGCGCGCCTACTGAACCGCGCACGCGCCGAGAGGGCGGACTTCAACCTGATGCTAACGCGGTATTCGCTTGAACGCCTGCTGTACCGATTGAGCGTATCGCCGTGGGCCGACCAGTTCCTGTTGAAGGGGGCGCTGCTCTTCGACCTGTGGTTCGACCAGCCGCATCGGCCAACCCGGGACATCGACCTCCTCGGGTTTGGTCCCTCGGAGATCGACCACCTGATCGAGGTCTTCCAGCAGGTCTGCACGGTGCGGTCCGATGATGGAATCCTCTTCGACCACGCAAGCGTGAGGGCGGCACCGATCCGCAAAGAGGCAAATTACGAGGGCGTGCGCGTCACCCTGACCGGAACTCTGGATAACGCACGCTGCTCGGTGCAGATCGATGTGGGCTACGGCGATGCCGTCACACCGGCGCCGGAACTCGTTCAGTTTCCGGCTCTTCTCGAAGATGTCGCGGCACCGTCGTTGCGCGCTTATCCGGTGTACACCGTGATCGCCGAGAAGTACGAAGCGATCGTCAGCCTCGGCATGGCGAATACGCGCATGAAAGATTACTTTGATCTTTGGTTCCTTGCGACCTATGCCGAGATCGATGCCGCCGTCCTGAGACAAGCTGTCCAGGCGACATTCGCGCGCCGGCGCACCGATGTGCCTGCGAGCGTCCCGATGGGGCTGAGCGGGGCTTTTGTGGCGAGTCCGATCAAACAGCAACAGTGGCGCGCATTTCTCTCCAAGAGCAAGCTTGAGGCGCCGGGCCTGGACGACGTGATAGCGAAGCTGCGACGCTTGCTTGCACTTGGTGACTGAGAGCGGGCTCGCCTGCAGCAGCTAAGCCGATGTTGACGCACGCGATACCGCTTGCCCTGAACGTCGTGCGCGGCGCCCGTTCGTAGTCGATGGTCCGTATCTCAAGGCCTTGGATCCTGTCGGCTGGCGCGAATGCATTCGATCCAAAAACGCGGGCTGGTAATGGACGAGCTCAAACTTTGGCGCACAAAAAAACCGCGTTCCCAGAGGGAGAAACGCGGTTTCTTGGACTTTGCGGGACTACTACGGATGAGTAGGTGGTGCCTCCGGCCGGAATCGAACCGGCACGCCTTTCGGCGCTTGATTTTGAGTCAAGTGCGTCTACCAATTCCGCCACAGAGGCTGCAAGCGCAGGCGCGCATATTAGCACATGCAATGCCAAACTGACCAGTGTGTGCGGCCGCTATCGGTGTGAGGCCGGCCGGCATTGGGCACTGCAGGCGTTCCAGCGTATGATCTCGCCTACCTGAGCAAACGAGCCGTCCGGAAAGACGGCCTGCACGATGAAGAATAAGAAAATACGCGAGATCATCCTAGGCAAGCCGCTCGACCCCATGAAGAGCGAGACGCGCCATTCGATGGCCCTGGTGGCCTTCCTGGCCTGGGTGGGCCTCGGTGCAGACGGCCTGTCGTCGTCGTCATACGGTCCGGAAGAAACCTTTCGCGCGCTCGGCACCCATACGCATCTCGGCCTGTACATGGCCGCTGCCACCGCCGTCACGGTGTTCATCATTGCGCTGGCCTATAACCAGGTGATCGAGCTGTTCCCGACCGGCGGCGGCGGCTATCGCGTGGCCACCAAGCTGGTCGGTCCGTACCTGGGCCTCGTGTCCGGCTGCGCCCTGATCCTCGACTACGTGCTGACCGTCGCCATCTCGATTGCGTCCGGTGTCGACGCGCTCGCGTCGTTCCTCCCGCTCGGCTTCCAGCCTTATAAACTGTGGGCCGAAGCGTTCTTCATCGGTCTATTGATCGTGATGAACCTGCGCGGGCTCAAGGAGGCGATCCAGATCCTGCTGCCGATTTTCCTCGGCTTCGTCGCCACGCACCTCGTGCTGATCGTGTACGGCATCGTCGCCCATGCGTCGCACCTGCCGCAGCTGCTGCCCAATACAGTGGCCGAGACGGGCGCGCTTGCGCGCGAGATCGGCTGGACGGGCGTGGCCGGCATGCTGCTGCTCGCGTATTCGCAGGGCGGCGGCACGTACACCGGTCTCGAGGCGGTGTCGAACAACGTCAACCTGCTGGCGGAACCGCGCGTACGCACGGGCAAGATGACGATGTTCTACATGGCGCTGTCGCTGGCGATCACGGCCGGCGGCATCATCCTGTTGTACCTGCTGTGGGAAGTGCGGCCGACCGCGGGCGAGACGCTGAATGCGACCACGTTCCGCCGCATCATCGCCAGCATGGGCCTCGGCAGCGAGCTGGTGAACAAGGCGTTGCTCGCCGTTGCGCTCGCGTTCGAGGCCGGGCTGCTGTTCGTGGCGGCCAACACGGGCTTCCTCGGCGGGCCGTCCGTGCTGTCGAACATGGCGAGCGATTCGTGGGTACCGCACCAGTTCCGCTACCTGTCCACGCGCCTCGTGACGCAGAACGGCATCCTCGTGATGGGCATCGCCGCGCTGGCGATCCTGTTCTGGACGCGCGGCCAGGTGACGCTGCTCGTCGTGCTGTATTCGATTTCCGTGTTCCTGACGTTCGCGATCTCGCTGTTCGGCCTCTGTTTGTACTGGTGGCGTCATCGCGGGGACGTGCGCTGGGTACGGCGCTTTTTATTGTCGCTGACGGGTTTCGTGATCTGCGCCGGCATCCTGGCCGTGCTGCTCGTCGAGCGCTTCACGCAGGGCGGCTGGGCCACCGCGCTGATCATCGCGGCCATCGCCGGCCTGTGCGTGTTCATCCGTAACCATTACCGCGAAACGAAGCGCGCCATCCGCTCCGTCGACCGGGTATTCGCCAACCAGCCGTTCGGCCCGGTGACGGAAGCCGTCGAGCCGGAACCGGATGCGCAGACGGCCGTGTTCATCGTCGGTAACTCGCGCGGCGGCGGCCTGCATGCGCTGTTGTGGGTGTTGCGCATGTTCCCTGGTCACTTCAAGAACTTCCTGTTCGTGAACGCGCGCACGGTCGACGCGCATGCCTATGGCGGYGAGGGCGCGCTCGAAAAGATGCGCATGGATGCGGCACGCACGCTGGAATACTTCGTCGATTTCTGCCAGAGCCACGGCATGGCGTCGGCGTCGTACATCGGCTTCGGCACGGACGCGGTGGAGGAGGTGACCCGCATGTGCGAGCAGATCAATCGCGAGTATCCGAATTCGATCTTCTTCACCAGTAAGCTGATCTTCGCCTCCGACAATTGGTTCACACGGCTGCTGCACAACCAGGCGGCACTGGCCGTGCAACGCAGCCTGCACCTGGAAGGCTTGCAGATGGTGATCCTGCCGATGAAGGTGTGAGACCCGCCGGCGTGGCCATCAGCAGCTGAGCTGGCGGCGCAGCGCGCGCAGCGTGCGTACCGGGCCGGTCACTTCGAGCAGGTGGTCGCGCACGGTCACCGAGATGTCCGCCCCCTGCCGTTTCGGCCAGCGCGCCGGGTGCACGCGGTAGCGCACCGTGCCGGGACCGCGTTCGGCCGCTGCATAGCCGAGTCTTTCCATCGCATCGTCCAGCGTGCCGACGAGGTGGCAGGCCGAGAAGCGCGTCGTGACCTCGAACCGGCCCGGCAGCGTGCGCGCGACTGCCGGCAGCAGGCCACCCAGCAGTACCGGCACGACGATATAGGAGAGCGGGGCCGTCGGATCGACCAGGTGGAAGGCGATGACCAGCGCGGGCAGGCCAAGTACCATGCTTATCAACAGCAGCATCGGGCGCTGTGCGGCGTCGATGGAGATGGGGCGGTGCGGTCCCTTCCGGACGCGCTCGATTTCGGAAAACGTCACGCTTTTCATGGAGAGTCCTTTCGTTGAATGACGTCTGGGGCCGGTCACACACTCCATTTTGAACAAGCGCACCAATGGCGGGTTGACTTCTCTCAAATTCGCGTTTTTCCGAAATGAATTGTTCTCATCCGGAAAGTTTCTAGGTGAAGTCTCCTTTTCTGGTTGGAAATGAATGGCGTCTGTGCGAGATCTAACGACAGCCGGCGCGCGTGCGCGCGGGCGGCAGGCGTCGATAAAAAAAGCCACCCGTGGCGGGTGGCCTGGCGGTCAGCGCACGCGCCGGAACAGGCGGAAACGTTCGTCGCGGTCGGAGGGGCGGCGGCCTTCCCACAGCAGGGTCCAGTCGCGCCCGTGGAACGGCAGCGCCGCACCGCCGCGCGGCAGCGCGCCGTTCTGCATCGGACCAGTCGGGGCCGTCTTCTGGCCGACGCTGTCCTGCAACAGCATGAAGCTGCAGGTGCCGCCGTCGACGGGAGCGAAGGGCAGGTGGCCGAAGTAGGCGAACGAGGCGCGCTGGGCGGGGCCGACGTTCGTGTCGATGCAGTCGGCGTCGGCCGGCAGGCGGGCGGCGATCTGCTGGGCCACGCTGGCGTAGCTCTTGCCATAGTTCAGGTCTGGCAGGAACAGTGTCATCAGCAGCACCCACAACAGGATCAGGCCGCCCGAGGAAAGCACCACGGCGCGCCACAGCACGGATGGCTGGCGCGACAGGCGCCAGTGTACGAGGAAGATCCAGCCGACCGTCGCCGCGGCCGCGACGAGGAAGGCGACGATGCCGAATTCCGGCTTGAAACCCGGCACCAGCTTGAGGACGTTCCTGGCCAGCTGCGCGGGCCAACCCGTCAGCTTGGCGATCCAGAACAGCCAGGCCAGGCCGCCCAGCAGGGTCAGCACCATCACGGAGAACCAGTCGATCGCATTGATCGCGCCGCGCTTCATCGTCGGCAGGCCGAACGCGGCCATCAAGGCCATCGGCGGCAGCAGCTTGAGCAGGTCACCGCCTTCCGGCACGGGGTCGCACAGGATCACGAGCGTGAGAACACCGACGAAGCAGGTCGGCAGGATGATGTGCAGCAGCCCGTGCTGGCGGCGCCAGGCCCAGGCCGCCCAGGCGGCGAACGGCCAGGCCGGCCAGAAATACCAGACGCCGACACGGAAGAAGGCCTTCAGCGCATGCCAGCCGGGCACGCCCAGCTGCTCCCGGTTCCAGGACAGCCATGCGCCGACGGGCGACAGGCCATACGGTTGGGCCAGCGTGGCCGGAGCGGCCCACACGAGCCAGACCAGCAAGGCGGTGCCTGCGGCCTGGCCGAGGTGGCGTAGCAGCGACGCGGAAGGCAGCTTGAGAAAACGGATGCACAGGTAGAGCGCGGCCAGCAGGGCCAGCGATGGGGCGAAGCCGCGCGTCAGCGTGAGCAGGCCCAGCGCGACGCCGACGAGCATGGCATTGCGCGGCGTGCTGTCTTCGATGTAACGCACCGAGCGGAACAGGAACCAGGAGAGCAGCGCGCCCTGCAGGGTGACGGCCAGCGTCTCGTGGCTGTGCTGCAGCAGGCCCAGGCAACCGAGGTAGATCAGGACGGCCGTGTCGGCCAGCGTGCGGCCGTAGGCATCCGGTTCCGGCTGCCCGCCGAAGGCCAGGCGCAGCGGCTGGGCTTCCGAACGCCGCCCCAGGTGGAACGCCGTGTGCCACAGCGACACGGTGCCCAGCACGAAGATGCCGATGGTCGAGATGCGCGCCCCGAGCACGTCGCCCACGAGCCAGCCGAACAGCTTGATGCACAATGCGCCGAGCCAGAACGCCAGCGGTCCTTCCTCGGGCGCGGGCAGGCCGGCGATGTGCGGCAGCAGCCAGTCGCGGACACCGCCGTGCGCCATCGTCCACATGATGCCGAAGCTGGCGGCATCGTCCTTCCACGGATCACGCCCGATCAGTCCCGGCAGGATGTACAACAGGCCGAGTGCGTATAAAGCCCAGCGTGGCAACGCGAGGGTGGCGGCGGCGGGAAGGCGGACGGGTTTCATCGATAGCGCGAAGTGATGCAATAAATTAATGTCGCGTAGTATAAGGGGGCCACGGAAAAGCGTCGCGGTGGCATTGCTACCAGGCGTAACGGCGAAAAAAAAAGGAAGCCCGGGGCTTCCTTCTTGAAAGCCCGCAGGCTTCCCGGGTGTTCGCTCGTCGGGGACTTAGCCGTTGGCGACGCTGGTCTTCGAGCCGACCGAGCCGAACTTCTGGCGGAACTTCTCGACGCGGCCAGCGGTGTCGACGATCTTGTGCTTGCCGGTAAAGAACGGGTGCGATTCAGCGGAGACCTCGATCTTGACCAGCGGGTAATCTTTACCTTCGAAATTGATGGTTTCGCGGGTGGCGATGGTCGAACGGGTGATGAATTTGAAATCGCAGGACAGGTCGTGGAACACGACTTCGCGGTAATCCGGATGGATATCGGTCTTCATGGTTTTGCCTCGGTTAAGTTGGTAGCCAAACGGCACTTCGTCGGTCGACCTGCTTCTTGACCCGATTGCCGATCACTTGCCAGGGTTGGATACGGAACCGGAGATTATAAGCCAGCCGTGCCGCCAAGGCAACCAGCACCGGGCGTTCAGGCGCCGTGCAGGCGCGACAGCAGGGTAAGAATCATGCCGCCGAAGCCGATGACCATCGTGATGGCTGTTGCTGCCATCCATTTGCTCAGGTGAGCCGATTCGCCATGGATGTCGGCCTTGAGTTCGGCCTTCAGTTCCGACAGGTCTGCTTTGTTGGGTAACATGGTCAGCGTGGTGTCGAAGCGGGTTTCGAGTACCGTCAGCCGGCGATCGAGCAACAGGTCCTTGTTGCGCTGGGCTGGGGTGTCGTGTATTTCGTCGGAAGTCATCTTGGTCTCCTTGGTTGCCTCGCTGCGGATTTTGCGCGCCAGGGTGTCCCAGGGTTTGACTTAAACGAATCGTAGCGCAAAAAGCAAAAAAGGCGAGTACGCCTCGCCTTTTCCGCTCGATGCCGGCCGAACGATCAGCCGCCGCGACGCATCAGGTCGAAGAATTCGACGTTGTTCTTGGTCGCGCGCATCTTGTCGAGGATGAACTCCATCGCCTCGATCTCGTCCATCGAGTACAGCAGCTTGCGCAGGATCCAGATCTTCTGCAACTGGTCCGGCTTGATCAGCAGTTCCTCACGGCGGGTACCCGACTTGTTCAGGTTGATGGCCGGGTAGACGCGCTTCTCGGCCAGGCGGCGCTCGAGGTGGACTTCCATGTTGCCGGTGCCCTTGAATTCCTCGTAGATCACGTCGTCCATGCGCGAGCCGGTCTCGATCAGCGCGGTCGCGACGATGGTCAGCGAGCCGCCTTCCTCGACGTTACGGGCGGCGCCGAAGAAACGCTTCGGACGCTGCAGCGCGTTGGCGTCGACACCGCCGGTCAGCACCTTGCCCGAGGCCGGGATCACGGTGTTGTAGGCGCGCGCCAGGCGGGTGATCGAGTCCAGCAGGATCACGACGTCCTTCTTCATTTCGACGAGGCGCTTGGCTTTCTCAAGCACCATTTCCGCGACTTGAACGTGGCGGGTGGCCGGTTCGTCGAAGGTCGACGCGACCACTTCGCCGCGCACCGAACGCTGCATCTCCGTCACTTCCTCGGGACGCTCGTCGATCAGCAGGACGATCAGCGTGCAGTCAGGATGGTTCGCGGTGATCGCGTGTGCAATGTGCTGCAGGATGACCGACTTGCCCGACTTCGGCGAGGCGACCAGCAGGCCGCGCTGGCCCTTGCCGATCGGCGAGATCAGGTCGATGATGCGACCGGTGATGTTTTCCTGGCCGTTCATGTCGCGCTCGAGGCGCAGCGGCTCCTGCGGGTGCAGCGGGGTCAGGTTCTCGAACAGGATGCGGTGCTTCGAGGCTTCCGGCGATTCGCCATTGACCTTGTCCACCTTCACCAGCGCGAAGTAGCGCTCGCCATCCTTCGGCGTGCGCACCTCGCCCTCGATCGAGTCACCCGTATGCAGGTTGAAGCGGCGGATCTGCGACGGCGAGATGTAGATGTCGTCCGTCGAAGCCATGTAGCTCGCATCCGGCGAACGCAGGAAACCGAAACCGTCCGGCAACACTTCGAGCGCACCGTCGCCGAAAATCTGTTCGCCTTGTTTCGCGCGCTTCTTGAGGATCGCGAACATCAGTTCTTGTTTGCGCAGGCGGGCTGCGTTGTCGATATCCAGGCTGATCGCCATCTCCAGAAGGGCGGAGACGTGCATTGCCTTCAGTTCAGATAAGTGCATGTGTCGGGTGTCCCGTGACGGGAAATAAAGGTAGGGGAGGGGACTGCGTGGGTTAATCAAAGGGATAGGATCGGAATCGATCGTCTACCCGGGCCGGAACAGGCGGCAGTGCGGGCGCGCTGCCGCCACCTATGGTATCAGATGTTGCTATCGATGAAAGCAGTCAGTTGGCCTTTGGCCATGGCGCCGACCTTCTGGGCGGCTGCGACACCGTTCTTAAACAGGATCAGCGTGGGAATGCCGCGGATGCCGAACTTGGCCGGCACGGCCTGGTTGGCGTCGACGTCGATCTTCGCGATCAGCAGCTTGCCATCGTACTCTTTCGCGACTTCTTCCAGGATCGGCGCGATCATCTTGCAGGGGCCGCACCACTCGGCCCAAAAGTCGACCAGGACCGGGCGCTCGGACTTCAGCACGTCGGTTTCGAAGGATGCATCGCTGATGTGTTTGATGTTTTCGCTCATGTTTTCCTCAGTGAGAGGTAGGTCAATTAACGCCTGCAGGTCTTCGTGGACCTCTCGTCGATCCTGCTCGGTAGTGTCTTGCTGCACAAAGGTGGTGCCAATGTGTGCAATATTCAATAGTGGAAGAGCTGCAAGAGGATGTCAGGCGGGGTTTAGTCGGAATGATAACCGATTTTTTTGGAACGTGTTCGTGAGCTTTGTACAAAATCTCATTGCTCAGAGTTCCAGATTGACCGCAGCCATTATCACGCAAGTCTGGCCCGTGTGGTCGTTCCGGCAGAATTATTTTTTGCGCCGTGGCCTGAATGATAATCGTCAGCCGACGCTGCCCGTGAATTTATATAAATGCCCCGGATGCCACATCGTCACGACGGACGCTACCTGTCCGTTCGACGTCGTGCGCCGCTTGAGCACGAGGCACGACGTACCGGGCGCGACGTCGAGCATCTCGGCGACCTCGCGCGGCGCCGGCAGCGCCTCGATGCTGTAGGTGGCGCCCTGCAGCGGCGCGGCCATCATCAGGTGTTCGTTCGGCGTGATGCGCGCAAAGTCCTGGTCCAGGTAGGCCGGCGCGCAGGCCGGATTGACCCAGCGGTCCTCGACCTGGATCGGCTGGCCGTTCTCGTCGTGCACGATCAGCGAATGGAACAGCGGCGTGCCGGGTTCCAGCCCGAACTGGAGCGCCAGCGCCTCGCCCGCCGGGGCCTGCTCCAGCAGGCGCGGATGGCTCGCATGCGCGTGTCCGCGCGCCCGCACCTCGTCGGCGATGTTGCGGATCTCGACCAGCGTCGCCTGGTACTTCTGCGGCGCCACAAAGGTGCCGGAACCCTGGCGGCGCGTGAGCACCTGTTCCGCCGTCAGTTCGCGCACGGCCCGGTTGACGGTCATGCGCGAGACGCCGAACTGGCGCACGAGCGCCTGCTCGGACGGCACCAGGTCGCCTTCTTTCCAGCGGCCCGAGGCGATTTCGCCGAGCAGGTAATCCTTGATGCGCTGGAAAATGGGCGTGCTGTCTTGCGCGATCTGTTCGTCCAAACTACTCTCCGGAATTCTGCGGCACCTCGTCGGTTAGAGTGTCATTCTAGCACCGCACGCCGGGCCGGGGCCGGCGCGAATTCGAAAGCAAGACCCGAAGTGTTTGCCGCGCCGCGCGCGCTTACGATGGGATCATCGAGAACCTGGAGACCGAGATGACGACCGCCACCATCCGCCGACCCGCCGAATCCGGCGCCCCTGTCGCTTACGCCACCGACGACGAGCGCTGGGCGGCCGTAGTCGCCCGTGCGCACGAGGCCGACGGCCATTTTTATTATTCCGTGYGCAGCACCGGCGTCTACTGCCGGCCCTCGTGCCCGTCGCGCACGCCGCGTCGCGCCAACGTCGCCTTCCATGCGACCGCGCTCGACGCCGAGGCGGCGGGCTTCCGCGCCTGCCTGCGCTGTCGTCCGGACGCGCCGTCGCTGGCCGAACGCCAGGCCGAGGCCGTGGCGCTGGCCTGCCGCCTGATCGACGCCGCCGAGGAAGAGCCCGACCTGGCCAGCCTGGCGGCCGCGTGCGGCATGAGCCGCTTCCACTTCCACCGCGTCTTCAAGGCCCACACGGGCATCACGCCCAAGGCCTATGCGGCCGCGCGCCGCGCCGGACGCCTGCAGCAGGGACTGGCGCAGGCGGGCAGCGTCACCGCGGCCGCCTACGACGCCGGCTTCAATTCCAGCGGCCGTTTCTATGCCGCGTCGTCCGGTGTGCTGGGCATGACGCCGCGCCGGTACCGCACCGGGGGCGGCGGCGAGTCCATCCGTTTCGCCGTAGCGCAGTGTTCGCTGGGGGCGCTGCTCGTGGCGGCGACGGACAAGGGCATCTGCTGCATCCTGCTGGGCGACGATCCCGAGCAGCTGGTGCGCGATCTGCAGGACCGTTTTCCGAAAGCCGACCTGATCGGCGCCGAGCCGGATTTCGAGCGCACCGTTGCGCAGGTCGTCGCGTTCGTCGAGGCGCCGCGCATCGGCCTCGACCTGCCGCTCGACGTGCGCGGCACGGCATTCCAGCAGCGCGTCTGGCAGGCGCTGCGCCAGATCCCGGCCGGGCAGACGGTCGGCTATGCCGAGCTGGCCGCGCGCCTCGGCATGCCGCAGGGCGCGCGCGCCATCGCCGGCGCCTGCGCCGCCAACCCCGTGGCGGTGGCGATTCCCTGCCACCGCGTGGTGCGCAACGACGGCTCGATCTCCGGCTACCGCTGGGGCGTCGAACGCAAGCAGGCGCTGCTCCGGCGCGAGGCCAGCCAGGCCGAGGCCGAGGC
Source organism: Massilia sp. P2_C2 (assembly GCF_056404615.1). NCBI lineage: Bacteria > Pseudomonadati > Pseudomonadota > Betaproteobacteria > Burkholderiales > Oxalobacteraceae > Massilia > Massilia sp. P2_C2. The sequence continues at coordinate 31,909 of NZ_JBFUDR010000030.1, forward strand.
ATGACGGACGTCGACTGGGACCGTGCCGGCGCCGACCTCRACGCCTTCGGCTGCGCCGTGCTGCCGGCGTTGCTGGATGCGGACCAGTGCGCGGCGTACGCGGCCGGCTACGGCGACGACGCGCAGTTCCGCAGCCGCGTCGTGATGGAACGCCACGGTTTCGGGCGGGGCGAATACCGTTATTACGCCTACCCGCTGCCGCCCGGCCTGGCCCGCCTGCGCACGGCGTTGTATCCGCCGCTGGCGCGCATCGCCAACCGCTGGCAGGCCGCGCTCGGGCTGCCCGAACGCTATCCGGACGCGCATGCCGACTACCTGGCGCGCTGCCACGCGGCCGGGCAGGACCGGCCGACACCATTGCTGCTGCGATATGGTCCGGGCGACTACAACTGCCTGCACCAGGACCTGTACGGCGACTTCGTGTTCCCGCTGCAGGTGGCCGTGCTGCTGTCGTGCCCGGGCGCCGACTTCAGCGGCGGCGAATTCGTGCTGACGGAACAGCGGCCGCGCATGCAGTCGCGCGTCGAGGTGGTGCCGCTGGGGCAGGGCGATGCCGTCGTGTTCCCCGTGCACACGCGTCCGGTCAACGGCACGCGCGGCATCTATCGCGTGACCATGCGCCACGGCGTCAGCCGCATCCGCAGCGGCCGGCGCCATACGCTCGGCATCATCTTCCACGACGCCGCCTAAAATTCGGGGTCAGAGCACTTTTTCAGCTAAATTCGGGGTCAGAGCACATTTCAAGACATTTGATTACTGTTACTGCGAGGCCGCCCACGTCGTTGTTGAACCGGGCGTCGTCCCATCGTGCTGGCGATCTCGTCGACAAAGGATGCCGACCCGAGCGGCCGACTGCTGTTTCCGGCACGTCTTATTTCCTCGAGCAACTGTTCGGATATGTCGTCAAGGAACAGATGGCGGTAGGCCGCGCGGCGATCGGCTTCGTGTGTGCCCAGGCCGGAATACACGAGGTGTGGCGTTACCAGAGGATCGTCGGCACCCAGCGCATTGGCGCGATAGCTCGACCAGGGATATGTATCTGGCGTCTCGACCAAGCGCGCCCGTACGGGATTCAGTTCGATATAGCGTTGGCAGACGAGGAGGTAGCGCTCGCTGTCGACCAAGCAAGAGCGGAACCGACCCTCCCATAACGTTCCGCTACGTCCATGCCGGCGATTGAAATACTGGACGTAGTGCTGGCCAAGACGGCGCATGAGGACACTCGGCCCCGTTCGGCTGCTCGTGGACAGCAACAAGTGGACGTGATTGGTCATGAGGACGTAAGCGTGGACTTGGCAGGCGGTCTCGGCAGCATACTGTCGCAGCAGTGTCAGGTAGACCAGATAGTCGGCCGTATTGACAAAACAAGGACCGCGATTATTTCCTCGCTGGATGATGTGCAGTGGCACTGCGGGCAGGATCAAGCGTGGAGAGCGTGACATGGCAGGCGCATGTTAGTGAAAAGCCTGACCTTAGCGAAGAGAACGGTACAACAATGGAGGCAGCTCAATTGAGTGCCGTTCGCTTCCGCAAAAAGTGCTCTGACCCCGAATTTTATGAAATTTGTGCTCTGACCCTGAATTTTTACCGAGTGATAGCCATGCATACGTTTCCGTCGTAAGATCGATGAACCTGCTGCCTGCAGGCATTAAAACGTTAGTTATAACGGAGACAACCATGAGCGTATCGCGTCGTCTGTTCCTGGCCGCCCTTGGCGTGGCCGGTGTGACCGGCGGGAGCCTGGCACGGGCCGAGGACCTCCCGCATCCCCTCGTCGCCTTTGATGACGAACTGAAAAACGGCTTCCAGAACGGGAGTTGGGCAAAGACACAATTGTCGGTTCCCGCCGGCAGCGGCAAGGCCATCCGCGTCGAGGGCGATCCGTGGAGCGCCCTCGTAC
>NZ_JBFUDR010000031.1:0-33562 GCF_056404615.1 Massilia sp. P2_C2
GCGCACGGTCGCGGCGGCCGCCCGCCTCGCGGCGCCGGACGGCGCGCCCTGGCACGCGATCCTCGTCGAGAACGCCCAGACGCGCCGCCGCGGCGAGGCGGCCCGTCTGCGCACGCTCGAACTGCTGCGCCAGGCGCAGGCCGGCGGTGCCGTCACGGCCGTGCTGGAGGGGCCGGATGCGGCCGCCGTCGCCGCCGGCTACGCGCGCGGCCACGCCTGCGCGACGGCCGTGCTGGCACGCGAGGGCACGTCCGCCTGGTGGCGCACGCCGTTCCTGCGCCGGCTCGCACAGGCGGCGCCGGACCTGGACCTCGTCGAGGTCGCGGCTCCCGCGATCGCACCGGCGTCCGCAGGGCCGGTGCCCGATCCGAACGCGGCAGGCGTGCCGGCCTCGCGCCGCTATCTGGCGGCGATCGGCGCCAGCCTGGGCACGGCGCTCGTCGCGCTGCCGCTGCTGCCGCTGCTGGACGTCGCCAACGTGGCGATGCTGTTCCTGCTGACCGTGGTCCTCGTCGCCATCCGCCTCGGCCGCGGGCCGGCCATCGCCGCGACGCTCGTCGGCTTTTGCGCCCTCGTGCCCGCGGCGCCGCGGCGCCAGTACGATGTCAGCGAATTCAAGTACGGCGTGGCGCTGGCCGTGATGCTGGCCGTCGGCTGGATCACGGCGCGGCTGACGTCCGACTTGCGCGAGCAGGCGCAAAGTGCGATCGGCCGCGAGGCACGCACCCGCGCCCTGTACGAATTCGCCCGCGCGCTGTCGGTCGCGTTGCAGACGGAGCAGGTGTTCGAGATCACGCGGCGCTTCCTCGCGCGCAGTTTCGAGGCCCGCGCCGCCATCCTGCTGCCGGACGACGCCGGCCGCCTGCGCTGGCCCGAAGCCGGCGCCACGGCGGAGGACAGGGCACCGGTGCTGAGCGTGCTGGACATGGCGGCGGCGCAGTGGACGTTCGACCACGCGGCGCCGGCAGGCGCGGGTACGGGCACCTTGCCCAGCAACCCGTATTTGTTCCTGCCGCTGCTGGCACCGATGCGCTCGCGCGGGGTTCTGGCGGTGCGCGTCCCGGACGTCGGTGCGCTGCTCGTGCCGGAACGACGCGAACTGCTGGATGCCTTCGCCGCGCTGGCCGCCATCGCGCTCGAGCGCGTGCACTACGTGGACGTCGCTCAGGATGCCGTCGTCCGCATGGAGGGCGAGCGCCTGCGCAACTCGTTGCTGGCGGCGCTGTCGCACGACCTGCGTACGCCGCTGACGGGCCTCGTCGGCCTGTCCGAATCGCTGACCCTGTCCCGGCCGCCATTGGCCGCCGCGCAGATGGAACTGGCGAACGCGCTCCGCGACGAGGCACGGCGCATGAGCACCCTCGTGGCGAACCTGCTCGACATGGCGCGCATCCAGAGCGGCGGCGTGAAGCTGAACCTGCAGTGGCAGCTGGTGGAAGAGACGATCGGCAGCGCGCTGCGCGCCTGCCGCTGGCAGCTGGGGGCGCGCACGGTCGAGACGAACATTCCGCGCGGCCTGCCGCTCGTGCGCTTCGATGCCACCCTGCTCGAACGCGTGCTGTGCAACCTGCTGGAAAACGCCGGCAAGTACACGCCGCCGGATGCGCGGGTGACGATCGCCGCGCGCGCGCAGGACGGCCAGATGTGGGTGGCCGTGTGCGACGACGGCCCGGGCCTGCCGGCGGGCCGCGAGAACGATCTGTTCGAGAAGTTCGTGCGCGGCCAGCAGGAATCGTCGATCTCGGGCGTCGGCCTGGGCCTCGCGATCTGCCGCGCCATCGTCGAAGCGCATGGCGGCCGCATGCGGGCCTGGAATTGCGAGGGTGCCGGCGCCTGCTTCGAATTCAGCCTGCCGCTGGGCGACCCGCCACCGCTGCCCGACGCCGATCCGGAACACCACGACAACCCTATCTCCCAGCATGAACATTGACGCCGCCGCCCCCGTTGCCCTCATCGTCGAAGACGAGCCGCAGATCCGCCGTTTCGTGCGCATGGCGCTGGAAGGCGAGGGCTGGCAGGTGCACCAGTCCGAGACCCTCAGGCGTGGCCTGATCGACGCCGGTACGCGTACGCCGGACCTCATCATCCTCGACCTCGGCCTGCCCGACGGCGACGGCATGCAACTGATCCGAGACGTGCGCTCCTGGAGTCCCGTGCCCATCATCGTGCTGTCCGCGCGCATCGACGAGGCCGACAAGATCACGGCGCTGGACGCCGGCGCGGACGACTATCTGACGAAGCCGTTCGGCATCGGCGAACTGCTGGCACGCGTGCGCGCCGCGCTGCGTCGCCAGCACAAGGCGGGCGGCGAGCCCTCCGCGCGCATCGTGTTCGGCAAGGTGGAAGTGGACCTGCACATGCGCACCGTGCAGCGCGACGGCCAGCCGGTGCACCTGACGCCGACCGAGTACAAGCTGCTCTCCGTGCTGCTCGCGAACCTGGGGCGCGTCGTCACGGCACCGCAGCTGCTGCGCGAAGTGTGGGGGCCGTCGAATGCGGATAACGGCCATTATGTGCGCATCTACATGGGGCATTTGCGGCAGAAACTGGAGGACGATCCGGCGCAGCCGAGGCATTTGCTGACGGAGACGGCGGTGGGGTATCGGTTGCAGCCTTAAGAGATTCCGTGCCCTTCGCTTTCGCCCGCTCTCAAAAAATCTATTGAGTTCTGGTAACAGTTGCACTATCGTAGCCACCTCATTACGTAATTACGTAGGGTGAGGGAGCCGCTCCTTGCCAACCTGTTGACAACGATAAATACGAAGGCGAAACGCATGCATGCGACGATGAGTGTTACCGAGATTTACCTCTTGGCAATGGTGATTATCTTCTCTGTGCCGTACCTGATCTGGCGGCTTGGGAACGCCAATTACTACGCGCCACTCGTCGTCGTGCAGATCATAACCGGCATCCTGCTCGGGCCAGGTGTCCTGGGTGCGGCCTATCCTGAGTACTACAAATTCGTGTTTACACCGCCGGTCATCCAGTCGCTCAACGGGATCGCCTGGTGGGCGGTCATGATTTTCGTGATGATCGCGGGTATCGAACTGGATCTCGGCCAAGCGTGGAAGCACCGCCGCGAAAGTATCATCACGGCGTCCCTGGCTCTCGGTACGCCATTGGCGTTCGGCTGTGTCGCTGCAGTCGGCATGCTGGGCTATGCCGGCTGGGTGGGAGCCAAAGGGCAGGACTGGCAATTCGTGCTGGGCGTCGGCATGGCATGTGCGGTGACAGCCCTTCCCATCCTTATCCTGTTGATGGAAAACCTGGAAATCCTGCGCCAGCCCATCGGCCAGCGAATCCTGCGTTATGCCAGCCTGGACGACGTCGCCATCTGGGGCGTATTGGCACTGATCCTGCTGGATTGGACCCGTGTCGGGCGTCAGATCGGTTTCTTGTTCGTGTTCGCGCTGGCCGCGTGGGGCTTTCGCAAGTTGATGGTACGGATCCCCGAGCGCGACCGCTGGTTCGTGTCGCTGATCTGGCTTGCGGCCTGTGGTTTCGCTGCAGACTGGGCCGGCCTGCACTTCATGGTCGGTGCATTCCTGGCTGGGGCCGTCATGGATGCGGGCTGGTTCAACCAGGAGAAGATGGACCTGATGCGCCACCACGTGCTGTTGGCCCTGATGCCGGTCTTTTTCCTTAGTACCGGGCTGCGGACGAACTGGGGCGTGGGCGGGTCGGCTGTCTTCATTTCCGCTGCGGTGCTCCTGCTGGCTTCCGTGTCGGGCAAGCTGATCGGTGTGCATGCCGCTGGCCGCATACTCAAATGGGAAGCCGGCGAGGCATCGATCATCGGCTGGCTGCTCCAGACGAAAGCCTTGATCATGATCATCTTTGTCAATATTTTGCTGGATAAGGCGATCATCACGAACGAAACGTTCACCGCATTGTTGATCATGGCGGTTGCCAGCACGATGCTCACGGTGCCGGTGGTTTATCCGAGGCTGCATCGGATGCGTGAACTCATCTTCCGCAGCGCGTGATCACGCGATGAACTGCCTGCCCCCACGACCTGGGCTGTACGCCGGATTCAATGCCTGCCTGGGCATTTTTCTCGGCATCTCGGCATTGGCCTTCAGCTCGTTCGACATGCACGTCATGCTGGCGCTCGGGTCGTTCGGATCAACGTCGGTGTTGCTTTTTGCGTTTCCGGCTAATCACTTTTCGCAGCCGCGCAGTATCGTCGGAGGTCATTTGATCAGTTCCGTCGTGGGTCTGGTGGCATTCGTATTGTTCGGCAAGGTGTGGTGGGCACTGGGACTCGCGGTTGCTGGTGCCGCCGCACTGATGATGGTGACGCGCACGATGCATCCGCCGGCTGGATCCAATCCCATCATCGTGTTCCTCACGGCGCCGGGATGGGGTTTCGCGCTGTTTCCGACTCTATTCGGCGCGATGGTCCTGGTCGCGGTGGGATGGTGCTATCACCGCGTACGGCGTCAACCTTATCCATTGTATTGGTCGGGCGAAGCGATACCTGCGATCGAGTCGACCGTCGGCTATCGTTCGCAACCCTGAAACATTTATTTCTGGTCAATGATTTCGAAAGTGCAACTTGTTCAATATGTCAGTTATAATATCAAAGTAGCACTTTCGATATTAAACCGATAATAGGATGTTCAAGGAATGAAAAAGACTTTTGCAGCCCTGGCGCTCGCCGCCGCGTTCGCGCCCTTCGCTTCCGTCCACGCCGCGACGGTCAGCTATACCGACAGCATGGCGATGACGACGACGAACTGGACCGACCTGCTGTCGTTCGCCAAATTCGACAGCAGCCTGGGCACGCTGACCTCGATCCGTTTCGACCTGAGCGGCATCGTGCAGGGCGTCGGCAATGCCGAGAGCCTGGATTCGTCGTCGACGACGGTGACGCTGTCGCTGGGCTCGCTGCTGAGCCTGACCCGTCCGGACCACACGACGCTGGTCGTGACCAACCCGGTGTTCACGCAGAGCTTCGACTTCACCGGATTCGACGGCGCCATCAACTTTGGCGGCGCGTCGGGCGGCAGCACCGGCGTCGTCTCGGCGAACGGCTCGAACTTCTTCGTGTCAACCAGCGCCAGCGACTTCGCGCTGTTCTCGGCACTGGGCGGCGGCACGATCGACCTGGGCCTGGGCGCCGTCGGCGCATCGAGCGGCAACGGTTCGGGCAACCTGATCACGCAATTCAATACCGCGGCGTCGGGCATCGCCAAGGTCACGTATGACTACACCCCGTCGGGCACCGTGCCGGAACCGGCCAGCCTGGCGCTGCTGTGCGGCGGCCTGGGCCTGATCGGCGCGGCGCGTCGTCGCGGCAAGAAGGCCTGATCGTCTGGTTGCCTGAAGCCTGCTCGTAACAACGGGCCACGCGTCGCGTACGCGTGGCCCGTTGTCTTTGGCATGCTTTCGTCCCGTCCCCTATCGACGAAAACGCCCGCGCTTCATAGCTTGCCGACGCCGGCGTTCCCCGGGACGGACGTGGCCAGACCCGTGGTCGCGCCGATCGTGTAGCTGTAGTAGCTGGCCGGCGTCGCCGATGGCGTCGCCGTGGGGTTCGATGGCGACGGCCAGGGCGTGGCCGACACGGTGAGCAGCGAGTTCTGGCCGTGGGCGGCCGTACTCACGTTCACGGAAGCGCCGTTCACCACACTGCCCGTGTCATACATATAGGCGGAACAATAGGCGGTGCTCATGCCGGACAGCGATGCACAACTGCTCACCCTGGACGAACTGATCGACGACGTGACGATGTCCCCGCCGACGGATATGCTGCCGCCCGTGATGTCGAACACATTGTTCTCCGCATACAGTTTCGATCCCTGGTCGGCGCCCCAGGCATAGCTCCAGCCATATCCGGAGCCGCCTTCCACCCCGGTGTAGTAATTGCTGAAGACGTGGACCATGCCGTATCGCACGCGCGGCTGGCGTTGCACGACGTTCTGGTAGTAGTTGTGATGGAGCGTCGTCTTCAGCACGGACGGGTTGGTGCCGCTGGTGGACGCCGAGTCCGTCGAGCCGATCAGGTCCGTCTTGTTGTGATCGTGGAAGTGGTTATACGACAGGGTGACGTAGTTCGCGATGCCCGTGACGTCCAGCAGGCCGTCGTGGTGTTCGACTTCGTACAACGCCGTGTTGTAAGGGGCCGCCCAGACGGAGGGATACAGGTCGTCCGTGCGGGAGCCATCCGAGAACGTGCAGTGGTCGACCCAGACGTGCGTCACGTACTGTACGGTCATGTTGTCGTAAGCGGAATTCCAGCGGCCGCCGGAATCGGTCGGGTCCCATTGCGGGAAGAAATCGAAGGCGTCTTCGAATGCGATGTTACGGATGACGATGTTGTCGCCCGGCGTCGACGAACTCGAGCTGCCCAGCTGCAGGTTGCCGTGGATGATCTTGGCGGTGGAACCGAGGCCGATCAGCGACGTATTGCTGGGCACCGTGAGGCGCACCACCTTCTTCTGCTGGTTTGCGGCGCAGACGCGGAACGACTCGGGCGTGCCCGACGGTACCGACGAATAGGGTGGTTTGTAGGCGTTCAGGTAAKCGCTCCACCAGCCCGAAAAACTGGTGTAGCCATAGCTCTTGCACGTGGAATCGGCATTCGCCGCGGTGACGTAGTCGTCGGCGGTCAATTCGTTCAGCGCCTGGTTCATGTTCAGGCTGATCGTGCCGGACACGTAGATGATCTTCTTGCTGGTGTCGAGCGTCCCGCTGACACTGCCGTCGGCCTTGATGGTCGCCGTATTGCCGTACAGTGCTTGGATCAATTGATTCCGGTTCGACACCGTATAGGTCCTGGAGGCCGCCGCGCCGTCGCCGCCCGTGGTGCCGGTGCCGCCGAGGTTGTTCGTGCCGACGGTGGCCCAGCCATCCGCGCCCAACGACGAGGGTGTCGCCGCGAGCGCCGTTGCGCTTCCCATCGCCAATCCAAGTGCGACGGCCGTCATGTTGATCTGTCCAAGCTTGCCACTGAATTTCCGCATACCTGTCTCCTATCGTTGTGAATGCATTGAGATGACTCGGTAAATACCAAACGCGCCGGCAGGACGGGCATGGTGCGAACGGTTGCGCCACTGAGCCGCGTTGGCCCGTGCGACGCCGTTCTCGTTCCTGCCGGTTGGGCCAATTGGCCCGACCGAAAGATTACATTGGTCTGACAAGTTTGGTGCGGATTTGACAAATTTTGATCATATGAAGGGAAAGTCGATGCAAAATGGCATCTCACTGGTGTAAACAGTGCAGGTCATGCAACCTTAAAGCATCGCATTACCGGAACCGGCAGGCCCGGCGCTTATAAATCCGCATCGTCTTTGCATACGGGGCCTGTCGTTTTTCCAGTGGCACAACCCGCCGGTTCTGTGGGCAACAGAAGGTCGGATGCCGTGGCCGGGCAATTGTCCGGATCACCGTCGACCAGCTTACCTTGTCGATATCTGCAGTCGGGCATACCGCCATTCTGCAAGTCCCGATCGGCCGACCACACGCGTATTGGTTCGCCTTTTGACACTTCGATCAACCATGCCAGGCGTGGTCCTCCCTCTGCGGTCGTCACGAAGACGGCCTGACACCCTGTATAGGTCGGACCGATGGCACTGCGACGCGGAAAAACCTGAAGCAACATGCCATGCCCGGACGCTTCTCCAGCAGCCGGATCGGGCGCCGCAGCCTGGCAATTCTGGCCTCGCGGCCTGCCTTGCCCGGCCGCGAACCCGTGTTCGCTCCAGAGTAACAGCGTGGATAGCACCACGGCGAGACGGCTGAAAGTTGTGAGTTTCATGTTTTAATCCGCGTGATCATCACGCATCGGTATTGACGGCGCCCATGGATAAATAAAAGTACAACCAGAGGCCACCCGGGAAGGCATACCAATATTGGCCAAAGGCCAGGCAAAGCAGAACAAGAAGGGCTGTGCTCGCGGACAAACAAAGCAGCCACCAATTGGTTTTGAGCGACAAAGCCAGGATCAGCGGTGCGGGCGAGTAATGGTCGCCGCGCAGAAAACCAAGATGCGCAAGGCTCCAGACGAGGAGCAGGACGAGCAAAATGGGCACACCCATCAGGGGTATGGCCATCGAGTCAGCCCAGTAGGGATACTCGCCCCTCCCGAAAGCCAGCAACAGATCACAAACATACCCGCCGACGGTAAGGAATGGAAGGGCAAGCCCCAGGGCCGCCAGACTGGCTCGAGATTTCGGGGATGATACATGCAGGCTGCCTCTGCGGCAGGCCAGAAAAACAGGCAATGCGAGTGCGATATGCGTGATGCCGTAGTCTTCGAGTTGAAACCTGGGCGTCAGCATTTCTTCGCGAAGTCTCGAATATTCCGTACTTTGGACGGCGGACAGGCTCATGTACTGTGCCTGGAACAGGCGTTCATCCTTGTACGGGGGCAGAGATAAAGCGTACCCGATTAGAGCAAGACCGGAAGCAAATAAAATAAACGCGAATTTCATGGTGTTCAAAGTCCAAAGACCCCAGATTGAGGCGGCAAACTAAAACTCAGTTGAGCCACCACAGCCCCGATCTGAGCTCCTGGGCTCGATTTAAATCGAGCTCTGCCTCACATGCGAGCCTTATCTGAACTGCACCGTTGCCCATCATGGCGAGCGCCTCACGAAGCGAACACTGTTCGGTTCTGTACTTGAGATACGAGGACACGCTTGACTCGAATCGCTGTCGGACGGGGGCCAGGTAACTGATATCTTCCTGGCTTCGAGCGATGTACTCTCGCATTGCTCGTTCGACAGCTTGAAGATTGTCACGAGCCGAGGTGGCGCGCCTGGAGACGCACTCACTCATGCCACGGTGGTCATTTCCTTTCCAGCATTCGTCGATCGTTGCCTCTACTGTCGCTGAATTTACAGCAGAACTGAATAATGCGAGTGCGGCGAGAATGGACGGGAAGCGCATGGATAGGGCGAGTCTGGCGGTTGAACGTGTTGCTGCGAAAAGATTTCTCAAAGTCAGCACATTCGTACAGATGTACGCGAACCGGATCCTCAAAAGGTATGCCCAACAAGTGTCGTTCCATCCCATCAGCGCGTATGCCGACGTTTCGAAATTTCATAGACTTTCGCAGCTAGCTCAATTGCAGCGATAGACAGCACAGGCGCCACCAAAAAAGCAGAGCGCGTCAAATACCATATGCCGGCAACACTCACCAAGGCGCATGGGAAACGAATTGCAAACGTTCTGTTCGTCATCTCGAAGTAGGTAGAAAATTTATCGAACACCACATCACCATAGTATTAGTCATTAGACACGAAGAGCGGACTCGAGCCATTGCGGACGTTGGCCCGAACGGTGCTAAATCAGCTTTTAAAAGGGCTAATCCAGGAAATCAACAGAAATATTTTTTATAAAATCCTTTGATCTGGAAATAAGTGAAATCCATTCGTCTTGAGATCTTCCGGCAATGCCATTGCCAATCAAGGTCTTTTCCAACAAATCAACCAGGCCCCAAATTGCTCTCATTTCTTCTTCGGATAAAGTCCCTTTCGATCTCAAGTCTGAAAACTTGTCCGACAACACTTCCCAAGCCAGCGGAAGGTGGCCAAGTGTAATTTGTACAGTAACTTCCTTTGATAAATCTTCTGGTCTCATCATTGTTTTTTTGGAGCCAGTCTACTGCTGTCGGAAACCGTCCATCTTGCCCGAGATGCCCGGTCATTAAACAGGAAAAATCCATGTTAGCCACCAACGGCTGGAAACGCCTATACTGGACGGTCACGTCTTGTCCGAGTAGGACATGCTGCCCAACTTCGATTCGAGTTCACGTACACGTTTGCGTAACGCGATGGTCGGTGCTTGCGATAGCCAGACGATGCCAATCGCAAACCCAATGACTGCAAGGTTGGACGAATTCCCGCCCTCAACGTGACGAGCGATATAGTTGCCGCCCAATCCCATCAAGAGTGCTCCTGCGAAGATCATCAAATTCGACAACATGTACTCTCCAATACCCAGCGTATATAAATGTGATACACATCTGCTTACGGTCCTCTGCTCCTGGCCGGATGTTTCCGTCCACTGTAAAGCAATTGTCGCTTCAAACCAGATAGACGAATTGTCAAAGGGCTTGCTTACCTCATGCGTTCGCGTACCCCGTCAGATGGCGAAACTCCCAGAACGACGAGCCACGCAACGAAAGATAAGCCCCGTTGAAGACCAGCAAAGCAGAGGCCGTAAAGCACCCACTGAGCAAAATTATATGGACGACTTATCTGGGCACTATCCATAAAATAAGCCGTCAGCAATCCTGCCAACACACCTACTGGAAGCAAAAACCACCATTTTCGTTCGAGTTTGGATTGCATCGTTAAGCTCAAGAAGCTGTAAAAACTCTAGTTTACCCATGACGCCATAACGCCGGTGTAAAAACATTCCACCTACGATACGGGATGTCCGCTTGTGGCCGAACTCGGCCGTTGAGCACAGCATAACATATTGCCTACGTGGAAAAATCACGGGCCGTCATAGAGAAGCGGACCAACCCTTTACGGCCTTTCGCGACGGCCGTTCAGCCCGTAGCTGACTTCCAGGTCCGGCCTGGAAACAGCAGGCCCGCAGTGAAAATATTGACGCAGGTAATCGCTTGACGGCGACGATTTGTTAATGCTTCTGTACTACCCGTGAGAGTACAGAGGAGCTCCCAATGAGCCGACGCCCAACTGTGGTGCCGCAGATTGTCACGGGCGATCCGCGGCCAATCGTTCGCCAAATCACCGACGGCGTGAAGCGCCTGATCGCCGGCGGCGAACTGCTATCCGGCGACCTGCTGCCCAGTGTGCGCGGGCTGGCGCAACAACTGTCGATCAATCCGAATACCGTGGCAAAAGCCTATAACGAACTGACTACCGAGGGTTGGCTGCACGCGCGCGCAGGCCTGGGCCTGTTCGTGGCCGAGCAGCGCCAGCGCTTGTCGGATAGCGAGCGCGAGCGCCGTCTCGGCGAGGCCATCGATCGCTTCGTCAGCGACGTGATCGGGCTCGACTACCCACAACAGACGGTCCTCGACCAAGTCGCGGCCCAGCTTTCTCACTACGCCATCAGGAAGACCGCATGAGCGACTATGCCATCGAGACCGATGCATTGTGCCTGTACTACGGGCGCAAGCTCGCCCTCGACCACCTGACCCTGCGCCTGCCGCGCGGGCGCATCCACTCGTTCATCGGCGCCAACGGCGCGGGGAAGTCCTCACTGTTCCGGGTCCTGCTCGGCTTCGAACGGGCCAGTGCCGGCAACGCGCGCGTGCTCGGCCACGATTGCACCGGCCTGGCGCCGGCGCTACGCGAACGCATCGGCTATGTCAACGAAGAACACACGCTACCGGCCTGGATGCGCGTGTRTGATCTGAAGCGTATGCAGCAACACCAGTATTCGCGCTGGGACGAGGCCCGCTACCACGAGGTACTCCGTCATTTCAACGTAGTGCCGGAGTAGCGTGTCAGCGAACTGTCGCGCGGCGAACGAGCGGGCTTGAGCCTGGCCCTCGCGCTGGCGCAATGTCCCGAGCTGCTGATTCTCGACGAGCCCACCCTGGGCCTGGATGTCGTCGCCAAGCGCGTGTTCCTGGACACGATGCTGGAAGCCACGATGCTCGATGACGACGGCACTACCGTCGTCTACTGCTCGCACCAAATGGATGAGATCGAACGCGTCGCCGACAACCTCGTCATCCTGGAGCACGGGACGTTACGCTACATGAGCGGTCCCGATGATTTTTGCGAGCGCATCCGATTGTGGGTCGCGGCCTTTCCGTTCAGGGCGCCTGACGTCTGGCAACTGCCGGGTGTGCTGCAGGTACAGACGATCGAGGGGCATACCCACTTGGTGGTTTTCGACCAGGACGACAGTTTCGGCGCCCGTCTCAAGCTGCTGGGCGCGCAGTCGGTCCATGCCACACCGCTCGGCCTGGAGCGCGCAGTGAATGCTTTTCTTGCTCACGGCCACGCCGGCACCTCACGCCGCGCTGCCTAAGGACATTCATGCTCGAACTTTACTTTTCCGAACTGCGACGCTTCCGCAATGCCGCCGCGATTTTCGGCATTGCAAATCTGGTGATTCTGCTCGCGTTGGAGCAACTCGTCGACCTCCCGAATGAGTTGATCGAGGTGCACCTGGTGATGCYGGTCCTTTACATGCTGTCCGGCCTCGGTTTCGCCTTGTATCAATTCGGTAGCTACCGCCAGCCAGGGCGCTGGATCTGGCTGCTGCACAGGCCCATGCATCGGGCGCAAATTCTTGTGGCAATCGTGCTGGCCGCATTGACGCTGATGGCGATGGCTGTCGCGGTGCCGCTGTTCGCCGTCCTGACCTCGCAAGCGCACTTCACCATGCATGTCATCGACCGGCGCCATTACGCAGGTGTTGCTTTCCTCGCGCTATCCACACTGTCGGCCTGGCTCGCCGGCGGCTACATGATGTTGAACAGGGGCCGCTGGGCCTGCGTGATTCTGGTGCTGCCCATCGTACTGACAATGCGCCTGGCCGATGCTAGCACCGTACTTGGTCTGAGCCTGGGCTGCAATGCCGTGCTCCTGTTCCTGCTGTACACCGTGTTCCGTCCGGCCCGCGACATCGGGAACAAGGTGTCCGCCACCATCGCCAACGCATTACCCATGCAAGTGGCCTTCTACCTGGCGCTGGTTTGGGGCGGCTCGATGCTGTTCCAGCTTGGCCAGATGATCGTCGGCGTGTATCCGCTATCCAGCGACCATGTCCCGCGCGGCGGCTATATCGAAATCGACCGATCGTACCCGAACGAAGCCATCCAGACCGGGTTGGCAAGTAGCACCGATCCGCGTGGCGCGCCGGCGTCGGCCGGGACAACACAGTATCGGCCAGTCCTAAACTTCGTCAATACGCTGTCCATAGCCTGATCACGACGGTGGGCGTTGCCATGTTCAACGATGACGATAACCATTGGACTTATAGCCATGACCGCATGAGGTACCGGGGCGTGAACCGGCGCACTCGCAAGGATAAAGGCTGGCTAGGTGCAGGCGACAGTGGCACCATGCTTTTCGATTCGCAGCCGACTGCGGTACGGGACAATCGCAAAGCGATCTACCTCGTCAATTCCCACGACGTGTATGAGCTGGATACGGCACGAAGCACGCTGCGTCAGGTATTGCATGTCAGCGGCAGCGAGGAATTCGGCGGAGGCGTTGCCGTGCTCGGCCGGCGGACCCTGGTGCTGACAAATCGCCGGCTCATCGTGCTGGAACCGGCTGCCACCCAGTCGTCCATCGCAGCCGAGGTCAAGTTGCCGATGCCTTTCGGCGACTTGGGTCGCGTGGATGCGGCCACCGTTGCGGACGGCACCCTGGTGTCGTTGGCGTTTGGCTACCGTCAGGTCGAAGGGGTGGCGAGCGCGCCGCAGATTGTCTACCTGGTCGACAACACTGGACGCGTACAGGAAGTGGCGAAGCGCGAACTGACACATGACTTTCCTCTGTTGTTCGAACACAAGGACTGGTGGGCGTCGCCCGCTCTGTACAGCCTGCTCAAGCTACCCGACCTGCTGGTCGACAACGGCACCGTGCCCGACGATGGCGCCAGCCGCTTCGCACCGCTGCTGCGCCCGCGCCCGGCGCAGGTGTGGATCGTCGCCATTGCAGGCGTCCTGCTATCCGCCGCAGGGGCCGTCTGGAGGACACGCCGCGTCAATCTCGCCCCGCATGTGCGGCTTGTGTGGTGCCTGGCCTGCCTTCTGTTGGGCGCACCCGCGCTCTTGTCGCTGATGTTGCTCAATCCGCATGGACATCGAAAGATGTCTTGCGCGACGTCCGCTTCGTCAGCGCATGTTTGAACAGCGAAGCGCTTTTGTTTGCGCCAAGTCTTTCATGACCAGCGGTAGATTCAAAAGGGTCCTGCAGAGCATCCGTTCTCGCCGCTTCAGAGGAATTCTTTGCGTAGTCACGTTGCACTTCGGAGCATGGTATTGGATCGCTCACGCATCGCCGAAATACATTCGGACCCGGCCAGCCGCTCGGGCATCCAGTGAAATCATTTTGCGCTTCTACGATTCTCCGCCGCTGCGAGGTTCCTGTCTCATGGACGTCCACGAGGTACACCACAAGGCCGGCCGCATCCTCATGCCAGTGCTTGAAAAATGGGGCGAGAGGAAAATACACGTTTCCCACGTTACGCCAAGTGAGATAGAGCCCGGCGAAAGCAAAGAGGCGCCCTCCGTACGCCCCTTGTCTGACGAGGCAATAGCGCTCAAAACGCAGGAGGCTCGATCTTTCCTGTTAGATAGCGAAAAAAACAAGAAAGGTCATCGTCGACATCGCCGCAGAAGAGCAACGAAAAGAGAATATGTCGGGGATGGCATTGAGGACGCAGCGCAGTGCTGCAGAGAAAGCAATCAGTCAGGCGGCTCGTCCGAAATGTGAGAATGGCGATGCCGCGAGGGTGGGGAATGCGCAGTTCACAGGGCTGATGAAGCTACCGCTTTTGATGCTTGGCGCGGTGCGCGATCAAGGATGCAAGTGGTAAAAGAATGCTTGTTGTCATCAGGGTAATAACAGGTTTTGACAGGCGCTCCARGCCCCTTACGAATCGGCCATTCAAGTCTAATGCTCGTCAGCAGCTTCCCAGCCAATGCCTTTCGTGACGTACCACGCAAAACATTTGGCCAA
The DNA here is from genome assembly GCF_056404615.1 of Massilia sp. P2_C2. Taxonomy (NCBI): domain Bacteria; kingdom Pseudomonadati; phylum Pseudomonadota; class Betaproteobacteria; order Burkholderiales; family Oxalobacteraceae; genus Massilia; species Massilia sp. P2_C2. The sequence goes on from NZ_JBFUDR010000031.1 coordinate 14,631, forward strand.
GGCCTTGGGAATGCCGGGCATCTCGTTCGTCAACCATGCCTGAATCTCAGGCTCTTCGTCGGCAGCAGCACCACCGCTCCAGGCACCGACATAGTGGCTTGCCCTGGTCGGATCTGTCGAATAGAACAGGTAGGGATCATCGGTGGCATGGTTGTTCACATATACGATATACCAGCCTCCCGCGCGAAACATGCCCAGCACGTCGTTTCGCTGCACCATGATCAGCGTGAACAAGCCCGCATCGATTTGCGTCTTCATGTGGCTTTCCACTACCGGTGCAAGCGACGCCTTCTGCGATTCGGTGAGCGACCGGTCGACGTCACTGCAGGGGTGGGCGTACACCTCATGCGTCACCAGGTACAGCAAGCCAACCGTAAGTATTTTGACGAAAAATCGGCGACAACGGTTCATGAATATGCTTGCGAATTGTCGTTTATATTCTGGAAGGTACTTCGGTCGCCGGTTTTCGGAGCGATGGGAGTATCGCTGGTGCATGAGTGGGCGACGTCACTCGCTCCACTTCTTCGCCTGCTGGATCGATTTGATCGTCCGAGGTTGTCTGGCATAGCGCTTGCGAGCCGCCGCCTCATCCTTTTCCAGCTCGCCGCACCTCAAGTCTGTCATTGCCTGGAAAATTTCCAGCTTACGTTCGACGTCGTAAGGCTCTTCACCGCTCCAGTGTGAACAATAAGCAAGACGGTCGATCAACTCTTTGACATCCCGGGGCTGGTCCTTTTTCAACTCGGCCAATGGGTCATCGTCTGCGCGGACGTCRGTCGCGAACAGGCAGAATAAAAAAGGAAGATGGCAAAATCGCATATTGTTTTGTTAATTCTTTTTAAGCGTGTCTCTTCAACCGAACGCAGTCTATCGCGATCCCGGACCACYCGCCATCGCCAGTCGCAACGCCGGCGCGCCTTGCAACGCCAACGGCATCGCCCGCGCCCACCGATTGACGGACAACGAAAACGTCAGCGCCCGCACCTGGTGATACCAGCCGGCCGGCACATACAGCATCTCGCCCGGCTGGACGATGCACTCGACCAGGGCCGCCTGCCGCGCCAGTGGAAACCGCTCGAAATCCGGCTGCTCGGGATCGAACGCAGCGCCATACAGCACGGGATTCGCCTGGCGCGTGTAGAGAAAGACGTCGTGATGCGGCGGTGCGACGAAGATACGCTTGGTGCCCAGTACCTGCGCGAAGATATTGTCGTCGTAGTCGCAATGCAGCGGCGTCACCGTGCCGGCCGGGCCGAGCCAGAAGCGGGGCGGCCCCATCTTGGTGAAATAGCCGGGCCAGTGGCACATGCCGTTCAATTCGTTAATTTCCAGGTTGCCGACATACGGCGGCAGCGCGCAGGTATCGGCCGCGACGAGGTCCAGGTAGTCGCGCATGGCCAAGTCGCGCATCGCGCGGTCCGGCGCGAACGCGGTGTTGATGTAGTCGCCGACGCGCGCCCGCACCGGGACGTCGCCATAGCGCTCGCGCAGGATATGCGGCGTGATGGCACACAGGGGCCAGCGTCCGACGAGCCCCGTGATCATGAACGGGATGCCGCGTGCGGCCCGTGCCTGGAACGCGGCGCGGGTGAGCGTGGTGAAGCGCGAGACTTCGGTCACTGTCGGTAGTTTGCGTGACGCGTCACGGATCGCGTCGCGCATCGCCGCGATCGACGTGACGCCGCGCACGCGGGCAGCCTTGTCGTCGCGGGAAGGGGATGGTGATTGGATCGGCGGCGCGTTCACGTGCGTCTCTTGCGGTCTGGACCGGGCATCATACGTAAAGCGCGCCGCCTGGGCAAGGTCAGGCGGGGGTGGCGACCCGTTCCTTCACGATGCCGCGATAGACGAGGAAGGTGGCCACGAGGCTGATCGCGCCGGCGCAGGCCATCCAGTAGCCCGGGGCGGCTTTGTCGCCCGTGGTTTCGATCAGCCACGTGGACAGCAGCGGCGTCATGCCGCCGAACAGCGCCGTCGCCAGGCTGTAGGCCAGCGAGAAGCCGGTGGTGCGCACCTGGACGGGGATGATTTCCGTCAGCGCGACGATGGTGGCGCCGTTATAGCTGCCGTACAGGAAGGACAGCCAAAGTTCGATCATCACCATATTGCCGAAGCTCGGATGCGCGATCAGCCACGACAGCGCAGGATACGCCGTCAGTGCCGCCAGCGCCGAGCAGACGGCCATCACGGGCCAGCGGCCGATGCGGTCCGACAGGGCGCCCATCACGGGCAGCCAGATGAAGTTCGATACGCCGACGCACAAGGTCACGAGGAGACTGTCCTGGGTGCTGAGTTTCAGCACGCTCTTGCCGAACGTGGGCGTGTACACGGTGATCAGGTAGAACGCGACCGTCGTCATCACCACCAGCATCGCGCCGACCGTGACGAGGGGCCAGTTCAGGGCGATCGTGCGCATCATCTGGCGGAACGTCGGGTGCGACTTCTGGGCCAGGTAGGCCTGCGTCTCCTGCAGCGAGCGGCGGATGATGAACACCACCGGGATGATCGAGCAGCCGATGAAGAACGGAATGCGCCAGCCCCAGTCGGCAATCACCTCCTTCGGCATCGCCTGGTTGAGGGCATAGCCCAGCGCGGCGGAAAACACGACGGCGACCTGCTGGCTGGCCGATTGCCAGCTGACGTAGAAGCCCTTGTTGCCCGGTGTTGCCATCTCGGACAGGTAGACGGACACGCCGCCCAGTTCGACGCCGGCCGAGAAGCCCTGCAGCAGGCGGCCGGCCAGCACGAGCAGCGGTGCGAGCAGGCCGATGGTGGCATAGCCCGGGACGAAGGCGATCAGCGCCGTTCCGGAGGCCATGATCCCGAGCGTCAGCACGAGTCCCTTGCGGCGGCCGATGCGGTCGATGTAGCTGCCCAGGAAGATGGCGCCCAGCGGGCGCATGAAGAAGCCGGCGCCGAACGTGGCGAAGGTCATCATCAGCGCGGCGTACTCGCTCGTCGACGGGAAGAATGCGTTGGCGATCTGGGTCGCGTAGAAGCCGAACAGGAAGAAATCATACATTTCGATGAAGTTCCCGCTCGTGACGCGGATGACAGTGCCGAGCCTGGACGGCGCGCGCGCCGGGGCGGGCGCGGCGGCAACTGCAGAGGGCGCGTTGGCGGTGGAGTGGATTGTCATGATGACCTCTCGGGATATGCGTCTGTTATTGCGAAACCGCTGCCGGCGCGGCAACCGGCTCGAGCCCGGTCGCCTCGATCGCCGGCGCGTTGGCGGGCGAGGCGAGGAAGCGCAGCAGCGCGCGCGCAGCCTCCGGATGGGCGGCGCCGTGCACGACGGCACCGGAGAATTGCGTCCGTTTCTGGACTTCCGGCGGGATCAGGCCGACGATGTCGATCCCTTGCACCGGTTTCAGTTCGCTCCTTTGCTGGCAACCGAAATCGGCTTGGCCGTGCGCGATGATCTCGCCCACCGGCGTGGCGGGAATCTGCGCGGCCTTRCCTCGCATCTGCTGCTCGATGCCCAGCTTGTCCAGCAGTTCGCGCCGGATGTATTCGCCGCTGGCGCTGTCGGAATAGGCCACGCGCCGGGCGTGCAGGAAGGCCTGGCGCAGGCCGTCGACGGTGCGGATGTCCGGCTTCGGCACGCCGTGCCGGACGGCGCAGGCGATGGGGGAGTTGGCGAGGACGACCTTGCTGCCCGGTTCGAGGCGACCTTCGGCCATCAGCTTGTCGAGCGCGTCGCCGACCATGATGACGACGTCGATCGGTTCGCCGCGGGCCAGGCGCGCGGGGATCGCGTTCTTCGTCTGTCCCATCGACGGGCCCCATTCGGAAACCAGCTGGTCGCCGCTGGCGCGCTCGTACGCGCCGGACAGGTCCTTGTAGGCCTGGGCGAAGCCGCCCGAGCTGACGACGCGCAGGTCGGTGGCGTGGGCCGAGGCGGCGCTCAGCAGCAGGGCCGCGCAGGCGGCGCGTGCCATGTGTTTCAGGTGGTGCGGTCGCATGTGATCTCCTTGTCTCTCTTAAAATTTTTGCATCAGGCCGAGCGTGAGGCCGGTGCCGTGGTTGTCGTTGGTTCGCGCAGCCGTGAGCCCCGCGGCGTCGCCCCGCCAGACGGTGTAATCGGCTTCGGCGTACGCCGTGGTGCGTGGCGCCAGTGCCTTTTCGACGAACAGGAAGCCGCGATCGAAGCCGTCGTCGCGGTAACCGGTGGCCGTGCGCCGCACGCGATACCATGCCGTCGTCACGAGCACGCCGGCGCCGAGGTCGCGGCTGACGCCGGCCGACAGCACGCGCTGCGCGACCTTTGTGCCCGGCCCCGTGTCCGCGTCGTTGCGGGCGGCGTTGACCTTGACGGACCACGCGTCGATCCGGGTCGCCGCGCCGAGCGTCCAGGCATCGAGCGGCAGGTCTTCGCGGCTGCGCAAGCGCATCGTCGCGCCGGAGACGACCCAGTTCGGGCGCTGGTACGCGAGCGCGACGCCGCGGGCGGAGGAGGCCGACGTGTCGCCCGCCACTTCGCCGGCCGAATACGCGGCGCGCGCCTGCCATGCGCCGACGTTCGCGGTGTACTTGATCGTGTTGTCGAGGCGGTAGAAATTGTCGGCGTAGCCGCTGGGGCCGTACTGGCGCCCGAACGCATGCGTGCCGAAGGCGGTATTCGACAGGCCCGCCACGTTGATGTTCGGATTGAACGAGGCGTAGCGCTTGCCGAGCGGGTCGACGGCAATCAGCGCGTCGGAAAGGAGATTGGGCTGGCGGCCCAGCGCCAACGTGCCGTACGGGGACTCCAGGCCGGCCCACGCGAGCCGGTCGAACAGGCGGTCGCTCTTGGCCGACGCGCCGGTGTCGGCATTGACGCCGCCTTCGAGCCGGAACAGGGCTTTCCAGCCACCGGCCAGGGACTCCTGTCCCTTGATGCCCCAGCGGCTGGTCTGGTCGACGCCGCTGCTGGCCGCGGTGGTGTGGCCCGGCGGGGTGGGGGCGTTGCTGGCACCGAGGCCGCTGGCGGCGCGCACGCCTACGTCGACGATGCCGTACAGGTCGACGCCGCTCTGGGCGAGGCAGGTGCCGCTGGCGGCGAACAGCGCGGGGATGGCGCAAGCGAGGGCGCAGGTATGGCGCACGTTGTCTCCTTGTGATGCAGGCCTTCTGGGCGAGGCTGCTTGTCGAATGGATGAATAATCCGCCAAATGGCATAATTTGATAATTGCATTTTTCCTTCTTATTAATGCACCATGCGCATCAATTACGACCTCCATGACCTGCAGGCATTCGTCGCCGTCGCCGAACGCGCCAGCTTCCGCCAGGCTGCCGCCGACCTGTTCCTGTCGCAACCGGCGCTGAGCCGGCGCATCGAGAAGCTGGAAGAGAGCCTCGGCGTGAAGCTGTTCGAGCGAACCACGCGGCGCGTGCATCTCACCAATGTCGGGCAGACGTTCCTCGTGAACGTGCGCACGGCGCTGGATGCGTTGGAGGACGCCGTGCTCGGCGTGGCCGACCTCGCGGCCCACCGCACCGGCACCGTCACGCTGGCCTGCGTCCCGTCCGCCGTCTGGCATTTCCTGCCGGACGTGCTGAAGCGCTTCAGCGAGCGCTTTCCGCGCATCCGGGTGCGCATCCACGACGAAAGCGCACAGGACGTGCTGAACCTCGTGCTGGCCGGCGAGGCGGACTTCGGCATCAATTTCACCGGCGCGGAGAATCCGGAGATCGTGTTCGAGCCGGTCTATGTGGAGAGCTATGTGCTGGCGATGCGGCGCGACCACCGCTTCGCCAGGCGCAAGAAGCTGAACTGGAAGGACACGGTGGACGAGCGCTATATCTCCGTGGCGAAGTCGAGCGGCAACCGCAGCGTCATCGACGCCGCGCTGTCCGGCGTGGAGAAGCACCCGATCATCTTTTGCGAGGTCAACCACGTATCCGGCGTCCTGGCCCTGGTGGAGGCGGGGATGGGCGTGGCCGCCGTGCCCGGCCTGTCCGTGCTGCCGGAGCGTCAGGATCATGTCGTCGGCGTGCCGCTCGTGAACCCGGCGATCAACCGCACGCTGGGCCTGATCACGAAGCGCAACCACGTCATGCCGCCCGCGGCGCGCACGCTGTTCGACATGCTCTCGGAGGCCCTGCTGATGCGCCGCATCACGGCATTGGCGAAGGCCGCCCGGGATTGAATGCTATAGTCGGCCAACGGTCGCGGCGGCGCCCGTGCAAAACGACATCATCTGGAGACTCCCGCATGAAGATCCACCGCAGCGCGATCGGCCTCGCCGTCGCTTCCGCGCTGGCGCTGGCCGCGTCCTGCACGGACGCCGCGCCGGCGACGCCGCTGACATCCTGGCCCCGCCTGAAGAGCGCCATCGCGCCGGACGCGAAGCTCGAGGCGCGCGTGCGCGAGATCGTCGGCAAGATGACGCTCGCGCAAAAGATCGGCCAGATGACGCAGCCCGAGCTGAAGGCCGTCACCCCGGACGAGGTGCGCAAGTACTACCTCGGTTCGGTGCTGAACGGCGGCGGCAGCCGGCCGCACAACGACAAGCACGCGCGCGCCGCCGACTGGCTCAAGCTGGCCGAGGCCTTCTACGATGCGTCGATGGCGACCGACATGACGATCAAGGTGCCGATGATCTGGGGGACGGACGCCGTCCATGGCCACAACAACGTCTACGGCGCGACGATGTTCCCGCACAATATCGGCCTCGGCGCCGCGCGCGATCCGGAACTGGTGAAGGCGATCGGCGCGGCGACCGCGAAAGCCGTGCGTGCCACCGGCATCGCGTGGGTGTTCGGGCCGACCGTCGCCGTCGTGCGCGACGACCGCTGGGGGCGCACGTACGAGGGATTTTCGGAAGATCCCCAGCTTGTCAGACAGCTCGCCGGACCGTATGTGACGGGCCTGCAGGGTATGCTGAAGGACGACGCCAACGCGATCGCCAGCATCAAGCACTTCATGGGCGATGGCGGCACGGAATACGGCATCAACATGGGTGTGACGAAGGCCAGCGAGCGCGACATGATGAACATCCATGCGCAGGGCTATTACAGCGGCATCGAAGCGGGCGCGCAAACCGTCATGGCGTCATTCAATGCGTGGAACGACGTGGCGGCGGGGCGCGACCATGGCCGGGTCCACGGCAGCCGGTATATGCTGACGGAGATCCTGAAGGAGAAGATGGGCTTCGACGGCTTCGTCGTCAGCGACTGGAACGGCGTCGCCGACGTGCCGGGCTGCCGCAAGGACAGCTGTGCGCAGGCGATCAATGCCGGCATCGACATGGTGATGGTGCCTTACGACTGGAAGGCGTTCATCGCCAACACGATCGGGGACGTCGAGGCGGGCCGGATTCCGCTGGCGCGCATCGACGATGCCGTGAGCCGCATCGTGCGCGTGAAGCTGCGCGCCGGCGTGTTCGACAAGGCGCCGTCGCAGTCGGCTTGGGCCGGCAAGGACGACGCGCTGCTGGCAAAGGACCTGGGCCGGCGCGCCGTGCGCGAATCGCTGGTGCTGCTGAAGAACGAGGGGCCGACGCTGCCGCTGGCGGCCGGACGGCGTCTCCTGGTCGTGGGCAAGGCCGCCGACGACATGGCCAACCAGACCGGTGGCTGGGCGCTGACCTGGCAGGGCACGGCGAACACGAACGCGGATTTCCCGCACGCCGAGACGATCCTTGCTGGCCTGAAGGCGGCCGGCGCCGACGTCACGTACAGCGCGGACGCGGTGGATGTCGATCCCGGAAAATTCGACGCCGTCATCKCCGTGATCGGCGAGGCGCCGTACGCGGAGGGCGACGGCGACATCAGGGCCACCGGTACGCTGCGTCATTCGAGCCGCTATCCGGAAGACCTGGCCGTGCTGCAGAAGGTGCACGGCAAGGGCAAGCCCGTCGTCACAATCTTCCTGTCCGGGAGGCCGCTGTGGGTCAACGACCTGCTGAACCTGTCCGACACGTTCATCGCCGCCTGGCTGCCGGGCACGGAGGGCAAGGGCGTCGCTGACCTGCTCGTCGCGGGCAACGGCGTGAAACCGTACGAATTCACCGGCAGGCTGTCGTATTCGTGGCCGAAGTCCGTGTGCCAGACGCTGCTGAACGTGGGCGATCCCGGCTACGCGCCCCTGTTCGCCTACGGTTATGGCCTCAGGCGCGGCGAGCGTTCGCACCTCGGCCAGCTGGATGCGGCGTATCCGGCCGGCGGCTGCGGCACGTCGGACATCTATCCTGTCTATGGGCCGGCCGACCGCGCCAGCTTCCCGTTGCGCATCCGCAGCGGCACCAACGTCCAGGCGCTGGGCGCCGACCTGAATGCGACGACGCGCCTGCCCGGCATCACGGTTTCCATCGCGCAGATCAGGGCGCAGCAGGATGCGAAGCTGGTCACGTGGACCGGGCCCGCCACGTTCGAGGCGCACGGCCGCAAGCCGCTGGCATTGCCGGCCGCACTGGCGGACAAGGGACTCCTGCGGTTCGACACGATCGTGCAGGCCGCGCCGGCAGGCAAGGTGACGATCGCCGTGGGCGGTGCGGCGCTCGACGCCACACGACTGTTTACGCGCCTGGCCAACAAGGGGGCGCAATCCGTCGGGCTCCCGCTCGCGTGCTTCCGCGCGCGCGGCGCCGATCTCGCCGCCGCCGACACGCCGTTCAGCGTCATGAGCGACGGCCCGTTCGTGGCAGCCTTCGGCGACGTCGACGTGACGGCGACGGCGCCCAATGCCGTGGCATGCGAGGAACTGCGGTGAATCGGGTGGCTGGTCCTGGTGCCTGTTATGCAGTAGAATGCCCGCATTCCATTGGGGAGTAGCCGGCTTTCGCGCTCGCGAAAGTTCCCGTATCAACATACTCGCTGGCCAAGGCCGGCGTGGTACGGGCAGCCGTTTCGGTTGGCAAGACCTTTGGTATGCCTGCGCGTTCATCGGGCCGCGCCGGCATGCCATCGTCATTGCCCGACTGGAATCATCAATGAATGTCCTCGCCACCGCCGCACTCGCCCTCGCCATGTCCACCGACGCATTCGCCGTCGCCGTCGGCAAGGGCGCAGCGCTGCAGCGTCCCCATCTCCGCGAAGCCCTGCGCACGGGCGCCATCTTCGGCATCATCGAAGGCCTCACGCCCGTCATCGGCTGGGCGATGGGCCACTTCGCCGCACCCTATGTCGAAGCATGGGACCACTGGATCGCCTTCACCCTGCTGGGCGTGCTGGGCCTGCGCATGATCCATAAAGGACTGTCCAACGCGGACGAGGAGGACGAGAAGCCGTCGTCGCACTCGTTCTGGCTGTTGGCCGTGGCGGGTTTCGCCACCAGCATCGACGCGATGGCGGTCGGCGTCGGCCTCGCGTTCATCGATGCGAACATCGTGACGACGGCCGGCGCCATCGGCCTGTCGACCTTCATCATGGTGACGCTGGGCGTGATGGTGGGACGCGGTCTCGGCAAGCTGGTGGGCAAGCGCGCGGAAATCGCGGGAGGCCTGGTGCTGATCGCGATCGGTTCGTTGATCCTGTACCAACACATCGGCCACGGTTGACGGCGGCCGGGATGCAGGCCGCCGTCGTGCTCAGGGTTTTCCGGCCGGGCAGTAGCGCTCGACGTATTGCTGGTGCGGCGGCAGTTGCGACACCGTGCGGCGCACGCCGTTCTGGATACCGTCCAGGAAGCCGCGCAGTTCGTCGTCGCGCATCAGGTCCGCGCTCGGATGCCGGCGGGACGGCGTGAGGCCCTGGCCCAGCATCACCTGCACCCACGAGTTTTCGGCGAACAGCTCGTCCCCCTGGCGGAAGACGCGGCCGCTGTCGCGGAACAGGTCGATGCGGTGCCGCAGGCTGTCCGGCACGGGCGTCAATGCCGCCTCCTGCCAGTACGGCGTGTCGCGCCGGTTCGTGACCTTGTAGTGCAGGATGATGAAGTCGCGGATCGTGCGGAGGTCTTCGTCGGTCTGCGCATTGAACTCGTCGATGTCCGACTGCTGGATGCCCTGCGTCGGGAACGTCTGCAGCAGGCGCACGATGCCGCGCTGGATCAGGTGGATGCTGGTCGATTCGATCGGCTCCAGGAAGCCGCTCGCGAGCCCCAGCCCGATGCAGTTGCCGGCCCACACGCGTTTGCGCTGGCCGGGCGTGAAGCGGATCGTGCGCGGCGTCGTCAGGGCCTTTCCCTCGACGTTGCCGAGCAGCGTGGCGCGTGCCGTATCCTCGTCGACGTGGCGGCTGGAGAACACGATGCCGTTGCCCGTGCGGTGCTGCAGCGGGATGCGCCATTGCCAGCCCCAGTCGTGGGCGATGGAGCGCGTCAGCGGGCGCGCCGGGCCGGCGGATTCGGTCTGCACGGCGATCGCGCTGTCGTTGAACAGCCATTGCGACCAGTCCTCGAATTCCACGCCCATCGTCTCGCCCAGCAGCAGCGAACGGAAGCCCGTGCAGTCGATGAACAGGTCGCCCTCGATGCGCGTGCCCGAGTCCAGCACCAAAGCCGTGATGTGGCCCGTGGCCGGATCGGTGTCGACCGTGGCGATCGTCGCCTCGATGCGTTCGGTGCCGAAGTGTTCGGAAAAGCGGCGCAGGTAGCGGGCGTAGCGCGTCGCGTCGATGTGGTAGGCGTAGTTGATGCCCTCGTTCGGCAGGTGGCCGAAACGGTTTTCCCGGGATGCGACGAGTTCCAGGCAGTAGTCGCCGTAATCGCCCGCCAGGCCGCGTTCGCGGCCCTTCAGCCAGAAATGCTGGAAGCCGGCGGTCCAGTGGTCCGTGCCCGTGGTGCCGAACGAGTGGATGTAGTCTTCGCCGCGCGCGCGCCAGCCCTCGAAGTTGATGCCCAGCTTGAAGGTGGCCTGCGTGGCGGCCATGAATTCCTGCTCGCCGATGTCGAGCAGGCGGTGGAAGTGCACGAGGCTGGGAATCGTGGCTTCGCCCACGCCCACCGTGCCGATGTCGTCCGATTCGACGAGCGTGATGTCGACGACCTTGCCGAGCGTGCGCGACAGCGCCGCCGCAGTCATCCAGCCGGCCGTGCCGCCGCCCGCAATGACGACGCGGCGGATCGGACGGCCGAGCCCTTGTCCGTTGTTCTTGTCCATATCTCCTCCTGGCTTTTTTATCTGTTGATCCGGCGTAGCAGCTGGCCGCGCAGGATGCGCGCGCCATCGTCGTCGAGCGGAGACAGCGCATAGCGCGCATTGTCCGGCAAATGCGCGAGATTCGCAGGGTCCGGTTCGAAAATGTAATGCCGGAAGATTTCCTGCCACGCGCGGCGCTGCGCGGGCGGCAATTCCCGCATCGTCAGGATTGCCAGCATCAGCGCGTTCGTCGGCGTGTCCATGTAGTCCGGCGACTGGCGCCACCAGTAGTTCACGAGCACGTTGAAGGCGGACAGCGCTTCCACATGGTGCCACCACATGGACGGAATGAACAGCGCGTCGCCCGGTCCCATCTCCGCCACCTCCGCGTGCGCCAGCGCCTCGGCATAGCGCGGAAAGCGGTCGAAGTCGGGATTGCGCACGTCGACGAGACTGATCGGCTGTCCGGCGGGGTTGAAGTCGAGCGGGCCGACGTATAAATTTTTCAACTGGTCAGGCGGGAACAGCGTGAAGCGGCGCTCGCCCACCGCCACGACGGCCAGGTTGTCCGGCAGGTCGTAGTGGGTGGCGACCACCGTGCGGTTGCCGATCCAGATGCTGGCCAGCGCGTTGCGCCCGCCCAGGTCGACGTCGTTGTCGGCGCGCAGGCCGGGCAGGGCGCCGTCGATCGACGTCGAGCCCACGTAGATGGCTCCCGGATCCGGACGGCTGCGGTGGACGGCCARCTCGTCCAGCACCTGGTCGAGCCGTGCGCGCACGTTGTGGAAATTGAAACCCGTGACGTCGTCGTTGTAGAAGAAGCGGCCTTTGACGTCCGGAGGGCCGAGCATCGCGTTCACGGTGGCGTCGCGATAGAACCGGCGCAGGTAGGCGTCCGCGCCCTCGGCCGACTCGCGCCCGGCGCGCACGAGCGGCCAGTCGGCGGCGAGGCCGCGCACGACGTAAGGCCGGGTCGCGCGCAGCATCTCGTCCGGCAGCCTGCCGTCGGCGGCCGCAACCTCGCGCACCAGCTTAACGTTGGCGGTCATTGGCACGGTTCTTCCGTTGGATCAGGCCGCGGAACTGGGCCAGCGATGCCACGGCCATGTAGATGGCCTGCAGATGCCCGGCGCGGTGCAGGCGCGCGAGCTGGTCGGCCGACAGTGTCGCCAGGCGGTCTTCGTCGATCGTGTGGAAGCCGGCCAGGCGGTGTTGCGAACCGTCGTCCAGCTCGACGTCCAGCACGAACGGTTCGAGCAGTTCCAGCTCGACGAGTGAGGCCACGAATGCTTCCGAGGCGCGCACGCCGTCATGGATCGTGCGCAGCACGGACGTGATGTGCTCCAGGTATTCGCTGGTGCCGCCATAGGTGAGGAACAGCGCTTCGCCCTCGATGCCGCCGTCGCGCACGCGCGGGCTGTCCAGGTCGATGTGGACGGACGGCTCGTCGCCGCCGCGCCCGATCATGAACGGCTGGCGCTCGATGGTCAGGGGGATCGTCGGCGCATCCCAGCCGTTCGGGCCGAGGAACAGGTTCTCGCCCTGTTCGAAGCCCAGCAGGGCAAGCGCGTCGTAGCCGCCGTCGCCGTCCGGTGCGAAGACGATCGGGTAGCAGGCCTGCAGGTCGCGGAATTCGGCGGGGAAGGTCAGTGCCGACATCACGGCGTCGCCATAGGCCGCGCCACGCGTGGTGACGATGCGCAGGTTTTTGTGGACGACGTTGTTCAGGGGGGCGTGGTTGGCCATCGGTTCGTAGTCTCTCGTTGTTGTCGTTGTATTTATTGCTGGGGCATGCCGTACTGGCGGATGTGGTCGAGCATCGCGCGGTTCGCGGGCAGTTGCGGGAGCATGCGGGCGGTGAGCCGCGCGGCCTCGCGGAAATRCTGGTCGGCACGGTCCGGCAGGTCGGACGCGCGCTCGTTGAACTCCGGCCGGAAGCCCATCCCGTACAGGACATACTGCCAGCTGGCGGACGGGAAGATCTCCTCGATGCGCGGGAAGTCGCGGCGCGACGGCGCGCGCGTCCGCCACAGCATGAGCAGGTCGGACAGACGGGGCGAGCGTGTGTGGGCGGTACGGTGGTCGAGCCAATACGCGGAGTCCGTGCGCTTCGACAGCACGTAGTGCAGCTTGAGAAATTCGATGGTGCGTTCCCAGCGATATGTGAATGCCTCGTTGAAGCGCGCGGCGATCATGTCCATCTGGCTGCGCCTGGCTGGCAGGTCGTCCGCCAGCCAGGCGGCCGACAATTCCACGAGCGCGAGCGCCGAGGCTTCCAGCGGCTCGATGAAACCCGCCGACAGGCCGATGGCGACCACGTTGCGCTCCCAGAAGCGGGCCCGGTAGCCCGGATCGAATGCGATCTTGCGCGGCGCCGGGATGTTCCCCCCGATGCCGGTCGCCTGCAGGTAGGCGCGCAGCGTGCGCTCGGCTTCGTCGTCGCTGCAATGTGCGCTGGAATACACATGGCCGACGCCGCGCCGCGTGGGCAGGCCGATGTCCCAGATCCAGCCGCAGGATTGCGCGGTGGACGTCGTCTGCGACGCGATGGGCGTGTCCGGCGCAGGGTAGGGCACCTGCACGGCGAGGGCGCGGTCGTTGAACAGCACGTCGCGCTGCGATACGAACGGCACGCCATAGTGGCCGCCCAGCAGCAGCGACGCCATGCCCGTGCAGTCGACGAACAGATCGCCTTCGACGACGCCGGCCTCGCGCGTGCGCAGCGCGGCGATGTCGCCGTCGGCGGCGGGCAGGATGTCGACGACGTGGGCGAGCACGTGGCGCACGCGCAGCTTTTCCGTGCAGTGCTTTTGCAGGAAGACGCCGAACTTGCCGGCATCCAGGTGGTAGCCGTAGTTCGCGACCCCGGCGTATTCCGGCGTCTGCGGCTGCTTCGGCGCGCGGCCCTGCACGCACAGGTGCGGCTGGTAGCTCACGAGGTCCGCAAACGGCACGTCGCGGTGGCGCTGCTGCCACGCGGCCGCGAGGTTCGCCTCGCCATAGCCCTGGGGGGCCGAGAAGGGGTGGAAATAGACGTCGCCGTCGCTGCCGTCGAGCCAGCGCTCGAAGCGCGATCCCTGCTTGAATGCGGCGTCGCATGCGCGGAAGAATGCCGCTTCCGACACGCCGATGCGCTGCAGCGTCTCGCGCATCGAGGGCCACGTGCCTTCGCCGACGCCGATCGGCGGCACGCCGGGCGATTCGACCAGCGTAACGGCAAGGCGCGGATGCTCGGCCGCGAGCACGGCCGCGACCAGCCAGCCGGCGGAGCCGCCGCCGACCACAACGACGTGTTCGATGGGTGTAGTCATCTCTGTTTTCTTTTTTCTCGTAGGCCGCACGAGTCTACCCGAAAATGCTGTTTTTGGAACAACTTTTTGATTGTTGAAACCGATTACTGGAGGGCGACTGTCCGCAACCGGGCGAGCGTGTGCAGTGTCGGCGACCTGTCGAAGTTAGCGCTCTCATGGCATCATGACGGCTGTGGCGCCGCGCGGGGCGGCGCCGGTCGGGTCATGGAGAGCGGGATGCGGGTCGGGACGTGGTTGGCGGCGGGTGTGGCTTTGATGACGCTGGCGGGCTGCACGCCGCCGTTGCGGCCGCTGCGCTCACTGTCGGACCCGGAAATCCAGCGCGTCATGAAGCGGGAACAGGTGCAGGGCCTGGCCTACGCGACGATCGAGAACGGGCAGGTCAGGAACGTGCGGACCTTCGGGATGCGCAACGCGGCCGTCTGGCAACCGCTGACGCCCGACACGATCATGGACGGCAGCGCGCTGACGAAGCCCGCCTTCGCCTACATGCTGCTGCAACTGGCGGATGAAGGAAAGCTGGACCTCGACGCGCCCGTCGCGCGGTTGCTGCCCCGTCAGCCGCAGTATCGGCGCGAACGTTCCTCCGACTTTTCCGACGTTGCCGCGGACCCGCGCTGGCAGGCGCTCACGCCACGCATCCTGCTGGCGCACGGCGGCGGCTTCGCCAACCAGCGCTGGCTGGAACCGGATGGCCGCCTGCGCATCCATTTCGACCCCGGCAGCCGCTACGCCTATTCGGGCGAGGGCTACATGGTCCTGCAGATGGTCGTCGAACGGGGCCTCGGCCTGGACGTCGGGCAGGAGATGCAGAAGCGGGTGTTCGACCGCTTCGGCATGCGCAACACGAGCATGCACTGGCGCGCCGACTTCGCGGACAACGTGGCCGAAGGGTATGGCTTCGACGGCGCGACGCAGCCGCACGAGCGGCACTACCGCGTACGTGCGGCCGGTTCGATGGAGACGACGATCGCCGACCAGGCGAAGCTGTGGGCCGGCATGATGCGCGGCGACGGCCTGCGTCCGGACACGCGTGCCGCGTTCGCCACCGGCTGGCTGCCGATCGTCGCGCGCCACCAATTCCCGACGCTGGACGGGGCCGAGGCCGCGTGGCCGCAGAAGCTGGCGGCGGGCCTCGGCGTCGTCGCGTTCGAGGACCGCTCGGGCCCCGGCTGGTTCGAGGGCGGCCACAGCGACACGACGGCCGGTTTCGTACTGTGCATGGAAACGGGTCAGCGCTGCGTCGTGATGCTGTCGAACGACGTGCGCGCCGACCGCCTGTTCCCGGAACTGGGCCGCCAGGCGCTCGGCCCCGACGACATGCCCTGGAGCTGGCAATTCGGCTGGCTGGATGCGCCCTGACATCGATGCACGGCCTGTTTCGCGACCCCGGTAGGTTGGGCATTTGGGGCCGGGGGCYCCAAATGAAACGTGCCCACGCGTGACGCATGCGGTTCGTTGGCGTTACTTCGCCGTCTTCAGCATCGACGGGTAGCCGACGTCTTCCGTCGCCTGCTTCAGGTCGGCGACGGTGGCCTTGGCGTCGTCGAAGACGATGACGGCTTCGCGTTTTTCATAGCTGACCTTCACCTTCGAGACGCCCGGCACCTTCGTCAGGGCGGCCTTGATGGTGATGGGGCAGGTGGCGCAGTCCATCGTCGGCACGTTCAACAGCACCGTCTGCTGTTTCGCCATGGCGAGCGAAGCGATTGATGCRAGGGCGATGAAGGCGAGGGTCCTGGCGAGTTTCATGATATCGGTCCTCAATAGAACAGCGGGGCGACCAGCGGAAAGCCCAGCAACAGCGCGACGAACAGCGCGCAGGCGATGAACACGCGGCGCATCAGCGGCCGCGTCGTGGCACAGACGCCGTCCGCCACGTCGCACTGGCGCAGGGGACGGAACACGAGCCAGCCGGCCCAGGCCAGCGCGCCGATGGTGAGGGCGATGGCATAGGGCGTGACGGGCTTCAGGGCCTGCAGGTTGGCCATCCACGCGCCCGTCACACCGACCAGCACGAGAGCGAGCGGCAGCACGCAGCACGTGGAGGCGAGCAGCGACGCGAGCACCGCGACGGCGATCAGCCGGCCGGCCTTGCGGTCGGTACCGGCGTCGGCGTCGCGGGTGGCCGGGCGGGCGAGCGTGGACATGCGGGTCAGATGGCGCGCGACGTGATCGTGTACTTGAAGGCGTCCGGATTCAGCGAGTCGTACGCTTCGCCGCCGCTCTGCGCCTGCGGGTACATCAGGAAGCCCACCTTGCCGGCGACGGAGCCGGGCAGGCGCACGTCGTGGGCGAAGTTATAGCCCATCCAGTTGCCTTCCCAACCGCCGAACAGCGCGCGCTTGACCGGGGCGACGACGGGATGGTCCGGGTCCTTGATCCAGTTCGGCGTTTCCTGGCGCATGACCTTCGCCACGTCGGCCGGGTCCATCGCGACCCAGCCGTGCTGCTTCAGGTAGACTTCGGCGCGGCAGTGCTGGGCGCCCTGCAGCGATGCCGGCTTGCCGCCAAGTTCCTTGTAGCCGAAGGCACTCGGTGCGATACGGATGCCGTAGACGTCGCGGGCCGGCACGCCGGAGGCGCGCGACAGGCCCACGAACAGGCCGTTCAGGTCGGCGCACTTGCCGCCGAAGTTGCCGGTTTCCAGCATCGTCTTGATGTCGCCCGTGCCGCAGCCCTTGACCTTCGGCTCGCGGAACGTGTTCAGCACGATCCAGTCGTAGATGCGCTGGACTTTTTCCTCATCCGTACGCGCGCCCTTCGTGATCGTCAGCGCCGTCTTCTTGACGATGCCGTCGAGCGGCATCAGGTCGGTCGGCTGCAGCCACACGCGCAGGTCCTCGGCGCTCTCGCCGCCCGGCGTGCGCGTCTTCCAGTWCTCGGCGCGGTCGCGCGTCTGGATGCGCGACACGACTTCCAGCGCCGGCGGCGCCGAACCGTCGAACTCGGCGACGAGGAAGCGGGCGCCGTAGTGCGGGTCGGTCTCGACGCGTGCCTTCGTCGCATTGCCGGACCAGTTGTTCGACAGGGTGCGCTGCCAGTCCGTGTCGACCGAGGGCAACGGGATCCACACGGTCGACGGACCGGCGGCGCGCTGCAGCGCCACCTTCGTCACGACTTCGTAGCTCTTCCAGTCGCCCGGACGCGGATCGAAATGGCGTTCCTGTTCCTGTTCTGCGGCGAACAGCGACCCGGGCAAAGCGGAGGACAGCGCGAGGCCGCCGGCCGCTTTCAGCAGCGCACGGCGGGCGAATTTGACGTTGAGGTCTTGCATGGCTTTTCCCTATTTCTGGTTGTGTTGTTCTCGGTCTGCCCGCGGCGCCAGCAGGCCATCGATGGCGGCGCGCAGCCGGGTGTCGTCGGGCGGTATTTCACCCACCGTGCGCCAGCGCGCACGGCCACTTCGATCGACGACGATCGTCGTCGGCATCACGCCTGGCGTCCAGCGCTTGAACGCCTCCCCCGTGCGGTCGCGCAGCACGGTGTATGGCAGCGGATGCGCGGCGGTGAAGCGTTCGATCGTGTCCAGCGGCTCCTTGTAATTCACGCCGACAACGGTAACGCCGTCGCGTTCCGCCAGCGTGCCCAGCGCCGGCAGCTCGTCCACGCAGGGCCCGCACCAGCTGGCCCAGAAATTCACGACGACCACCTTGCCGCGCAGGCTCGCGAGATCCCGGGCCCGGCCATCGAGGCCGACCAGTTGCAGGGCCGGCGTCGGCTGGCCCGCGGGCCAGGGCCGCAGCACCGCATCCTTCGCCGCAGCCACGCCCGCGAGCAGCGCGAGCAGCAGGCCGGCGGCCATGCGGGTGAACATCCTGGTAGGCATCGTTGGCGTCGGGGATTCGAAGCGGAAACAGGTGTCATGATACCAGAGCGCATTGTGACGCGCGCGGCAGGCCTCCTTCGAGTTGGCACGGGGCGACACCTTTGTTCATAATCCGGCAACAAATGAGTCTCGATAAACAACTGGATCTGCCTGGCGATCGCCATTTTGTCGGAAACCGTCGCTACCACGGGACTGAAGGCCAGCGCCGGTTTTACGCGCCTGGGTCCCGCCACGCTCGTCGTGGTGGGCTATGGGCTCGCTTTCTATTTCCTGTCGCTCACTCTGCGCACGATCCCGCTCGGCGTCGCCTACGCCGTCTGGTCCGCCGTGGACATCGTCCTCATCACGGCGGCCGGCTGGTTGATGTATGGACAAAAACTCGATACGGCCGCGCTGGCCGGCATCGTGCTGATCGTCGCGGGCGTGCTCGTGATGAACCTGTTCTCGAAGACAGCCCGCCACTATGAGCCCGACCGCCAACCGTGCAGCCGGCAGCGTCCGCGTGCTGTTTCAGAACGGCAATCGCTGGGTGGGCGTCGGCCACAACACCGTGTTTCCCGATGCGGCGGGCCAATGGTGGACGATCTACCACGGCATCGATATCAATGAACCGTTCTTCAGCGCGCGCGACAAGTTGACGCGGCGCCTGGCGCTGCTCGACCGTATCGACTGGGTCGACGGCTGGCCCGTCGCGCGCGGGGCGCCAAGCGACGAGCCGCGGCCGGCGCCGGTCACGRCAAAGTCCACGCGCCCGCGCGCGCCGGCACTGGCGCCGGCGCCCGTCCCGCG
>NZ_JBFUDR010000032.1:0-33263 GCF_056404615.1 Massilia sp. P2_C2
TCCCCGGCTCGACCGGCTGGTTCGAATGCGGCTTCGTGACGTATTCGAACGCGTCCAAGACCGAAATGCTGGACGTGCCGGCCGCGCTGATCGCGCAGTTCGGTTCCGTCAGCGAGGAAGTCGCGGGCGCCATGGCCGAAAGCGCGGTCGCCAACAGCAATGCCCACGTGGCCGTCTCCACGACCGGCATCGCCGGGCCCACCGGCGCCGTCCCCGGCAAGCCCGTGGGCACGGTGTGCTTCGGCTGGTCGAAGGGCGACACCACCTATACCGAACGGCTGGTCTTCTCCGGCGACCGCCACTCGGTGCGCGAACAGACCGTCGCGCACGCGCTGGCCGGCCTGCTGCGCCTGCTCGAATAAGGATGCCGGCGTCACGGGTACGCCCGTTCGCGGCCGCTTGCCTCGCCGCAGCCGCAGGCATGCTTGCGAGCCTGCCCGCGGCTGCGGCGGACGTGGACCGGGGCGTCACCGTCTACGCGGCCGGCGACATCGCACGCTGCCCCTCCGCCGACGCGTCGTATTCCGGCGCGGCCGACACGGCCGCGACCATCGCCTTCGGACTGGCACAGGACCGCGACGCCGTCGTGCTGGCGCTGGGCGACCTGACGTATCCGCGCGGCGCCGCGAAGGAATTCACCGACTGCTATGCGCCGACCTGGGGCCGCTTCAAGGATCGCACCTGGCCGGCGCCCGGCAACCATGAATACTACACACCCGGCGCGAAACCGTATTTCGCGTACTGGGGCGCACGCGCCGGGCGCGGCTATTACAGCGTCGAGCTGGGCGGCTGGCACATCGTTTCACTGGACAGCAACCTGGCACCGGCCGCCCACGCGGCCCAGCTGGCATGGCTGCGCGCCGACCTGGCGGCCCACCCGACGCATTGCACGCTTGCGTTCTGGCACCACCCTCTGTACAGCTCCGGCGGCCATGGCAGCGTCCCGAAGATGCGCGACGCCTGGCAGCTGCTGGTTGAGGCCGGCGCCGAGCTGGTGCTGTCCGGCCACGACCACGATTACGAACGCTTCGCGCCGCAGGACGCCGACGGCCGGCTCGACCCGGCGCGCGGCATCCGCCAGTTCGTGGTCGGCACGGGTGGCGCGTATCCGACGCCGTTCCTGCTCACGGTCGCGCACAGCGAGGTGCGCGACAGCAACCGCACCGGCGTGCTGCGCCTGCATCTGTATGCGGGCGGCTACGGCTGGGAATTCGTCGAATCCACCCGGCTCGCCTCCTTCAGCGTCGCGCCGCCCGACCGCGGCAGCGCCGCCTGTCACTGAAAGAATGGAATCGTCATGACGCGTCGTCTCCCGTCCATCCTGCCCGTACTGCTGGCCCTGGCGAGCGATCCGGCCGGCGCGCAATCCGCCGCGACCCAGCCGGCGGCGGCCATGCCGCAGGTCCGCTACGACAAGACGACGCTCCCCAACGGCCTCGAAGTGATCGTCGTCGAGGACCACCGCCTGCCCATCGTCGCCGTCAACATCTGGTACCACGTCGGCCCGGCCAACGAGGCACAGGGACTGACCGGCTTCGCCCATCTGTTCGAGCACATGATGTTCGCCGGCACCCGCCACCTGCCGCGCGGCCTGGCCGACCGCCTGCTCGAAGGCGCCGGCGCCACCGACAGCAATGGCAGCACGGACTACGACCGCACCAATTATTACGACACGGTGCCGTCGAACCAGCTGGAACTCGCGCTGTGGGTGCATGCCGACCGCATGGGCTACCTGCTCGACGTGCTCGACCAGACCGCGCTGTCCAACCAGCAGGACGTCGTGCGCAACGAGCGCCGCCAGAGCGTCGAGAACCGGCCATACGGCATCGTCGAGGAAGCGCTGAACCACGCGCTGTTCCCGAAGACCCACCCGTATTACGCGGCCGTCATCGGCTCGCACGCCGACATCCAGAGCGCGAAGCTGGCCGACGTGCGCGACTTCTTCACGCGCTTCTACGGCCCGAACAACGCCAGCATCGTGATCGCCGGCGACATCGACAAGGCCAAAACACGCGCCCTCGTCGCGAAATACTTCGGCAGTTTCAAACGCAGCGCGCCGGTCGTGCATCCGCACGTCGTCACGCCCGCGATCACGCGCGAGCGCCGCATCATGGTGCCCGACCGCGTCGAACTGCCGCGGGTGTACATGGCCTGGCTGACGCCGCCGGCATTCCAGCCGGGCGACGCCGAGCTGGAGGTCACGGCGCAGATCCTCGCGGGCGGCAAGTCGAGCCGCCTGTATAAATCCCTCGTGTACCAGCGCCAGATCGCCCAGGAAGCGGCGGCGGCGCAGAGCTCGAACGCGCTCACGTCCACGTTCGCCGTCGACGCCACCGCGCGCCCTGGCCACGACGCGGCCGAGCTGGAAGCCGCGATCGACGCGGAACTGAAGGCGTTGCGCGACACGGGGCCGTCCGAGCAGGAAGTCGAGCGCGCGCGCAACACGATCGAGACGGCGATGCTGACCTCGATCGAAAAGCTGGGCGGCACGGGCCTCGCGAACCAGATCAACCAGTACAACCAGTACACGGGCGACCCCGGCTACCTGCCGAAGGACATCGAGCGCCTGCGCCGCGTCAGCGCGGCCGACGTGCGCCGCGTGGCGCAGGCTTACCTGCAGCCGAACGCGCGCGTCATCGTCTCCGGCGTGCCGGGCAAGCCGGATCTCGGCCCCGACGTGCCCACGCCGTCGCCGTCGCAGGCAGGCAAGACCGGTCCTGCCGCCGGCATCAACCGCGACGAGGCATGGCGTCGCACGCCGCCGAAACCTGGGCCGGCGCCGCGCTTCGCGCTGCCGCAGGGCGAGTCGTTCAAGCTGCCGAACGGCCTGACCGTCATCCATTATCCGAATCCCGGGCTGCCGCTCGTGGCGGCCGAGCTGGTCGTGAAAAGCGGCTCGGACGCCAACCCGTCCGACCAGCCGGGCCTCGCCGGCTACACGGCGCAGATGCTGGAAGAAGGCACGGCCACGCGCAGCGCGCCGCGCATCGCCGACGAGATCGCGCAGCTCGGCGCCTTCCTCGGCAGCGCCGCTTCGCCCGACGCATCGACCGTGTCGCTGCTGGCGCTGCGGTCCACGTTCCCGCAGGCGCTGGATGTATTGGCCGACGTCGTGCAGCACCCCGCCTTCCCGACCGCCGAAGTCGAGCGCCAGCGCGCCGCACGCCTGGGCGAACTGACGCAACAGCGCGACGACCCGGCCCTCGTGGCGGCCGTCGCCGCGGCGGGCGCGCTGTACGGCCCCGACCACCCGTACGGCTACGGCCAGCTGGGCACCGAACAGGCGATCCGCATGACGACGCGCGAAAACCTCGTGCGCTTCTGGCGCCGCCACTACGTGCCCGCCAACGCGGCCCTCGTCGTCTGCGGCGACATCACGCTGGACGAGCTGCGCGCGCTGGCGGCCGCGCGCTTCGGCGACTGGGAACGCGCCGACGCCGCCCTGTCGGCCCCCGGCGATCCGGAAGGGAGCAAGGCGCGCCTGGTCGTCGTCGACAAGCCCGATGCCCCACAGACGGCGCTGCGCGTGACGACCGTCGCCGCCGCGCGCAGGACGCCGGACTATCCGGCGATGCAAGTCATGAACGCCGCGCTGGGCGGCCTGTTCTCGAGCCGCATCAACCTCAACCTGCGCGAAGAAAAGGGGTACAGCTACGGCGTGTTCTCCGCCTTCCGCTACGACCGCACGCCGGGCCCGTTCACCATCGCGGGCAGCGTGCGCACGGACGTCACCGGGCCTTCGGTGGCGGAAATCTTCAGGGAAGTGAACGGCATGCGCGACAAGCCGCTGCCGGCCCCCGAGCTCGCGGGCGCGCGCGACTCGCAGGTGTATTCGCTGCCGGGCCAGTTCGAAGCGAACAGCGGCATCGTCGCCAGCCTGGCCGAGACGTACGTGTTCGACCTGCCGGCCGATTACTGGCGCACCCTGCCCGACCGGTTCCGCGCCGTGACGGCGGCACAGGTGCAGGCGGCGGCGCGGACCTGGCTGAAGCCGGAGCGGCTGAAGGTGATCGCCGTGGGGGACCGGGCGAAGTTGTTGCCGCAGTTGCAGAAGCTCGGGCTGGGGACGCCGGAAGTGCGCGATGCGGATGGGCAGCTTCCTTGAACGGTATCGACCGCGGGCCGGCCGGCATGTTTATCCGGTGCACGCCCCGAATATTCAATTCGATGACTTCTTTGCCGCCAGCCCAGCCGATTGGGTCGCTTTCGATGTGTCGTCCCGGCTGCGGATCACAGTCCCTGAAGTAATTACAATACGCACGCCCTACTTAAAAACGGACGCATTCCAATGAAACGATGATTCTTTCTCAATCACAGTCTCTGCGGCTAGAACTTTGTCATTTTCAATCTCCAACGCAACAATTTTATTGATCTGCACCGGGTGCCCACTAAGAGCAGACAATATTTTAATCGGGCCAAATAAAGAATCTCTTTCGATGCGCACGATTACGAGATCAACACCATCAACTGAGCATTGATAAAGAACTTCAATAGCCCCTACAATTGCATTAGAACCATTTATTAATTTTCCATCCTTCACCTTGTATTTATTAATTTGCTGCAAGGGTACCCCCCTCACACTTGCGACCGATCGCATAGAGAGAGGAAAGACTTCAATTTCATAATTTCTAGTCTTTTTAGTGAGCCCCTCGAACAGCGCAAGATATGCATCACCCGCTCGCGCTCCCAAAGAAAGGAAGAGCAACATAACAATAACGAATTTAATTCGCATGCCCCTAGTTCTTTCATGAAAATTTTTAGACGAATGAACCACGGCTCTGCTAATCCGTGTAACCTGGACTTCCTGGATCACCCAAGGATGGGGTCGGGCCAGACGCGTTGAAGCAAGGGCATTGACTTTTGTAACGCGCAATAACAGCCTTGGCATTGCGAACTGCCTGATCGACATCAGCAGCACTAGGACGGAAATCATGCGACATATGGCTAATACTCGGGACTCCGCCCTTCCAAGGTTGAAACCCAGCATGACCTCCCGCTGCTGCGTCCTCTGCCGCATGTAAAGCGCGGGCGAGCCCTAGTTGCGTGCATGTTGCGATTTGGGCAGCAATATACTGATCATATAGCGCTTGTGCGGCTGCCTTACTTTGATTAGTCGTGTCGTCCCGCATGGCATGCATATATGAATTTTCAGGATCTTGCAGACCAGGTAAGAAGTCGACTCCAGCAACATTCAGACCCAACCCTGGAAAGCTCGTGTCGTTCCCAAGCGCTTGGTTCGTTATAGATACATGCATCGGAAAACCAAACAATCCTTTTGGATCCCGCAATGTAAGGGGTTGTCCATGCACATAAATGTAAGTGTTGGGCCCGCCACGCAATCCGACAGGATCACTTTCGACATACCTTCCCGTCTGCGGATCATAATCCCTGAAATAGTTATAGTGATTGTTGGTCTCCTTGTCAAAAACCTGCCCCGGAAACCGCAAGTTATAGGTAAACGTGCCGAGACCACTCGGATTCTCATCAGGCGGAAGCAACCCGAACGGATCGGCATGGTCCCAGCGCCAGACAATCTGCTTGTCGCTTGCCCGAGTCAGCACGCGCGGCGTGTACAGATGGTCAGCATACACATAGTAGACCGCAGGGCCGAAGACGCTTGGCTTGATGACTATGACAGGCAAATCTCCCAGGTAAACCGTCTCCTGCAAAGGCTTACCGGTCGAATCATATTCACCCAGCAAATGGCCCTGCTCGTCATAGACATAATAGGTCGAGCCAGCGGAGGAAGTCTTGACGACACGCTCGCCACGTCCGTTGTAGCGGTAGCGGGTCGTCACGCCGGCCGCCGACGCGGTTTCCATACGTCCGTTGGCGCCATAGGTGTAACTGATCGTACCGTCACCCGTCAGGTTGCCCGCTCCGTCATAGTTGTTCATCTTGCGCGGAGCAGGCCCTGCGGTGGCGTTCAAACGGTTGCTGGTCGCACTGAGCGTATAGGCATAGGTTGTACCGCCGAACGTAATTTGCGAGCGGTTCCCGTTCTGGTCGTACGCGTATCGCTGGCTCGTACCTGTCGCATCGAAGCCCGTCAGGCGATCCAGATCATCGTAATAATAGGTCTGGTCCAGTGCGCCAGCCTGGGCGGTGCCAGTGTGTGTGGTGCCGGTAATGCGTCCAGCCGCATCGTAATGCAGGGTCCGGATCACGCCGTTTTTGCCGGGATAGCCAAGCGGATAGCTGACCAAGTTTCCCTCAAGGTCAAATATCCTGGTATATCGATTGGACTGGTTCGTACCGTGACCCCAGATCCAGCCGCTCACGGCATCAAATGGACTATAGGCAATTTCACTCAACAGAAATACCGGCAACACTGCGCCGGGTGCCAACAGCCGCAGGCTGTTCGGACGTCCGCTGCTGTCATAGCCGATGTCGATCCGATTGCCGCTCGGGTAAGTCACCGAGGCCATGTGTCCGGTACTGGCACCGGTCGCGCCGTAGACGTAACCCACTTTGAACGTCCGAACAATGGCCCCGGTGACGCTCTGAGTCTTGGAGATCAGTCTGCCAAAGCCGTCATAACCAAATCCAGTCTGCCCGGAATCGTCACGCATGACGGTCAGACGCCCGGCTCCGGCAGTACCAGGCGCCCCATATTCGAAGCTGCTGGTGCCAGCGCGTGTTACGCGCCCAACCGCATCGTAGACATAACTCGTGACAGCATTACGCGCGTCCGTGCTGGACGCCAGGTTACCGGCTCCATCGAACACGAAGGTGCTACCTCCAGTGTCTGGACTGGAGAGAACGGTCCGTTGGCCGAAGCCATCGATCGTGTAGCGTGTCGTAAAGCCTTTAGGATCTCTGACCGTAAGAAGTTGGTCTTGCTGGTTGTAGGTGTAATCGATGACGGGGCGGCTGGCGTTCGCCGAGGGCGCCGGCAACTGTTCGCGTACGACCCGGCTATGGCTGTCGTACTGTTCGATGGTGGTGCGGCCCAACTGATCGATGAGTTTGGTGAGGTTCCCGTTTCGATCGTATTCAAACGCCGCGCCCACCTGTTGAAGCCCGTGCTGCTCGAGTTGAAGACGGTTCAGGACATCGAACGAGCGCGTCAGTTTCCATGCCAGTTCGCCGCTCGGACCATAATGCTGCTGCTGTACCACATTTCCCATACCGTCCAGGTCATAGTGCTTGCGATTACCGGCGCTATCGGCCACATCGGTCAGGCGATGGGCTGCATCGTAGGTGTAGGTGATCGATGATCCGTCCGGTGCTGTTGCTCGGGTCAAGTTCCCTACTGCGTCATATTCAAAGTTGTTGCGCTCGACGCTACCATTCCCATCCTCCACCGACATGCTCAGCAAGCGTCCGCCTTGTCCATAGCTCAGAGTCACGTTTTGGCCGTTGGGCTGGCGGATATTTGTTGCCAGCCCCGCTAGCGAGTACTCGAGGTACTGGGTCAGTTCGCCCGCCGCGTTGGTGACGCTTGCCAGATCGCCGGCATAATGGGTTGCGGTCGTATCCTGGTAATAGGTGCGCGTCTCGATCGCGCGCGGCCCGCTGGCGTCTTGCGGACCGGTTGAGGTCAACAGTTGACCATCAGCGTCATAGGCGTAGCTCCAGACACGTGGAGTACCGGTGCCTTGGGCAAGAAAGCCGCTCGCACCGTTCACATCCGTTGTTGTCTGGATCGTCAATGAACACAACAGCGGCAGCGGTTTCCCGTTCGGCAGGACCGCCCCCGGCGCGCACTCGGCGATTTTGCCTGCGGCATTCGGCTGCCCGTTGTAGACATAAGTCGTAATGTGGCCTGCCTCCGCTAAAGCAGTGCGAAGCGGGAAGTCAGGATGCCATCGTGTGCTTGTGCGGCGTGCGCTATTATTTGGTAGCGTGGAAGTACCGCTGACCGGGCAGGTGTCGCTACTCAGCAGGCCGCTGACATGACTCGCTTCCAAAGCACGCGAGTCATAAAGATGGCAGGTTTTGTAACCATTGAAGTCGGTCCGGCTACTGATACTCCCTGACGAATCATGCGTAATAGCACTTGACCCAGGTGAGCAACCGGATCCGCCTGGCTGATTTTCGCCTGTCACCAGGCCCACATTATTTATATACCGCAGCCCCAAAGTGCGTTGTGCCCCCAAGGGATCGGTAATGATACGGTTATTATTGTCGGGATAAGCGAAGCTGTAACGATAGGCTCCTCCTGCGTGTTCGGATAGAACGGTACGGCCAGTGCTATCGTATGCATAGGATGCGAATCGACTCCCGTTTTCGTCGGTAATGCCGGTGAGCAGAAATGGGTTATACGCATCCTCGTAATGGTATTGCTTCGTGCCGAGAATTGCTCCGAGGGCGTCGACATATTGAACGGAAACCAAGCGGGAGAATTGACCGAAAGACGGATAGCCACCCCATGGAAAATCGTACTCGTAGTGGACGCTGCCTTCAGGACCACTGATCGATGCGGCCTGGTTATTCTCCCCCCAAGTCACAACGAGAATTCTCCCATGTTCATCGGCAATTTCCTGTACGAGAAAGCTGCCCGGCTTATAAGCGTAATTTTGTGTGGCGCCGTCCAGCCTACGGGAACTCACCAGAACGAAACTGGTATTTCCACCTGCCACGCGTTTCTGGTATCGATCTGCCTGTCCCCGATAGGTAAGTAACCAATCGTCATAGGAAGGAGTGAGGGGCTCAAGTGTTGCCGACTTATCATAGGTCGACGCGTACTTCTGAATGGTGGAATTCCACGCGAACTTGAGATATGTGCCGTCGCTGTCTGCCGCCTCGATCAGCGTCGGACGTCCGTCATTACTCCGCTGAGTGATGACGAAGGCACGGTCGAACCAGAACGACCAGCCTTGCCCTCCGGATGTGCTCTTGAGCAGGCTCCTAAATACCCGATATGTGCGATCAACCTTCAGGGTAGTTGACGCTGTACCAATCGAATCCGTTTCGCTCTGGACCTTGGCCCCGCTGGCCACGATCACCGGATTACCTATTCCATATCCAGGTTGCCCCTGTTGACAGGTTAGCGGGGGCGGAGGCTCAGTCACCTTCGCGCAAATGCCTTCCGGAGTCGGTTGATAACCGGTCTCACAATCGAGATAGGTTGAACTGAACCACTGCACACCACCAACTACCAGAAAATGTGGATACTTGCAATCAACCCAAAGTCCCGGGCCATGGGGTGCACTCATATCCACTAAAGCGGTTCCCATATGATTCTTGGCGGTTAGCTTGCACGCCTCTTCGGGACTCGCCGCACGCCCAGACGGGCCGATGCCTCTGTAATACCACCAACCCTTTGTTCCTTCTGGGAACTCGCTATCAGCCGCGCTCACACGTCCTGCAAGCATAAGCGTGAAAGCAATGACCATTCCGCACGCAGAAAACCTGGAATTCACGAACCTCTGCATCCGACGTGACATTTATTGCTCCAGTAGTGATTTCATGAAGCAACATTACATTCAAGAAAGAATCAGTCTTTGCCGGACCGCAAGTATCAGCCTGACGAGACAATGCCCAGCAACACAGAGCCGTTCAGCAACAACATGGCTCTTGCGCCCACCTCGCTATGCGATTAACATGTGAACAGTTCTTCAAACGTTAACCATGAGCATCCCACCCGACACCGATGACGCGGTCGACGAACTCGCCGACCTGTTCCACCTGCTGGGCGACCCCACGCGCTTGCGGATCGTGCTCGCCTGCCTGGCGCAGCCGATCGCCGTGGGCGACATCGCCGGCGCGTTGAACCTGTCCAGCTCGCTGGTCAGCCACCACCTGCGCCTGCTGCGCGCGGCCCGCATCGTCAAGGCCGAGCGCCAGGGCAAGCAGGTGTTCTATGCGGCCGCCGATGCCCACATCAGCGGCCTGCTCGCCAATATGTTCGAACACATCGCCGAACCCATCGCCGAATCAACTACCGGACTGGACGCATGAGTCACCACCATTCCCACGGCCATGGACATGGCCACCATCACCACCATCCGGCGCCGGGCGACAATGGCCGCGCGTTCGGCATCGCGATCGCCCTGAACACCGCGTTCGTGGCCATCGAATTCATCTACGGTTTCATCGCCAACTCGACGGCGCTGATGGCCGACGCCGGCCACAACCTGTCCGACGTGCTGGGCCTCGGCCTCGCCTGGGGTGCGGCACTGCTGACGAAGAGCGCGCCCACGCGCCGCTTCACCTACGGCCTGCGCGGCTCGACCACGCTCGCTGCCCTCGCCAATGCCCTGCTGCTGATGGTCGCGTGCGGTGCCATCGCCTGGGAAGCCGTGCACCGCTTCACCCATCCGGAGCCGGTGGCGGGCACGACGGTTTCGATCGTCGCCTTCGTCGGCGTGCTGATCAATGGCTTCTCGGCCTGGCTGTTCATGGCCGGCAGCAAGAATGACATCAACCTGCGCGGCGCCTACCAGCACATGGCGGCCGACGCCGCGCTGTCGCTGGGCGTCGTCGTCTCCGGCGTCGTCATCATGGTCACGGACTGGACGTGGCTCGACCCGGCCGTCAGCCTCTTGCTCGTCGTCGTGATCGTCGTGAGCACGTGGTCGCTGCTGAAGGAATCGGTGCAGATGGTGCTGGCGGGCGTGCCGGCCAGCGTCGACGCGACCGGCGTGACCGCGTTCCTGGCCGCGCAACCCGGCGTGACCGAGGTGCACGACGTCCACATCTGGGCGATGAGCACGACGGAGACGGCTCTCACGGCCCACCTCGTCATGCCGGACGGCTACCCGGGCGATGCCACCATCGACGGCATCGTCGCCCACCTGCGCGAGGACTTTGCCATCCACCATTGCACGCTGCAGGTGGAGCAAGGGACGACCAAGCATGGCAGTTGCTGCCTGCACGACGGGCTGGAGGCGCATGCGCATGACGACCATGATCACGATCACGATCATGACCATGACCACGGAACGCACTCACACGCGCATTGAGGTGAAGGCGCGAGCTATCCGGGGCGTTATTTCTTTTCGCCCGCTTTGGTGCGCAAGCACGCCGCAATCATGTCCGTCCGTTCCTTGACATTCGCATCTTCAGGCTGTGGCGGACTTGGCTCGTAGGCGCTGGGCGTACGAGGCGGCGGCCCGGGAGTATGGTCCAGTTTCAGCGCTACCGGGTACATGAGCGCCGCCTCACGGTGGCATTGATCGCGGACTTCACGGGACACCTGCACGCCACCGGAGGGTGCGCCTGATTGGGCGGCACAAGCGGACAGGAGAGCGGCGGACAAGACGATTACGTATGATTTCATGCGACCTCTCGGCTGGGTGTGTGCATGAATCGTACCGTGGGCAGATCGTGACACTCTCTCCAACCGTCACACTCGTCATCGATCGGTGGTTTTCGTCGCCCGGTCGATGAATATCATGATGGGCAGAAGATAGGGGAAACGGCGGAGGTAACGTGCACCTCCGCCCCGGCATCGCGTCGCCGGCAGCCGGCAGCCGGTTGGCGACACCACGGTGTCGCCGTCACGCATGAGGACGGATCAGCCGGCCAGGTTGGCGTACAACGCCGTACTGAGGTAGCGCTCGCCGAACGAGGGAATGATCGTGACGATCAGCTTGCCCGCATTCTCCGGCCGCTTGGCGACCTGGATCGCGGCCCACAGGGCGGCGCCGGACGAGATGCCGACCAGCAGCCCCTCCTCGCGCGCGGCCGCGCGGGCCGTCTCGAACGCGTCGTCGTTCTTGACGGTGATGACTTCGTCGTAAGCGTGCGTGTTCAGCACTTCCGGAATGAAGCCGGCGCCGATGCCCTGGATCGGGTGCGGTCCCTTGGTGCCTTTCGACAGCATCGGCGACGCTTCCGGTTCCACGGCGATGGCCTGGAAGCCGGGCTTCCTCGCCTTGAGCACTTCGGCCACGCCCGTGATCGTGCCGCCCGTGCCGACGCCGGCCACGAGGATGTCGACCTTGCCGTCGGTATCGCGCCAGATTTCCTCGGCCGTCGTGCGGCGGTGGACTTCCGGGTTGGCCGGGTTGTTGAATTGCTGGGGCATGAAGCAGTTCGGGTCGGACGCGACGATTTCCTCGGCGCGGCGGATCGCGCCCAGCATGCCTTCCGGCCCCGGCGTGAGCACCAGCTCGGCGCCGTAGGCGCGCAGCAGCATGCGTCGCTCATTGCTCATGGTTTCCGGCATGACGAGGCGGCAGCGGTAGCCGCGCGCCGCACAGACCATCGCCAGCGCGATGCCCGTGTTGCCGCTGGTGGGTTCCACGATGATGGTGTTCGGGCCGATCTTGCCGGCCTGCTCGGCCGCTTCGATCATGGCCCAGCCGATCCGGTCCTTGACGCTGTGGGCCGGATTGTAGAACTCGAGCTTGGCGGTGATGTCCGCGCCTGCGCCCTGGGCCAGGCGGCGGATCCGCACCAAGGGGGTATTGCCGATCAATTCTGTTACGTCATTCGCGATACGCATGCGTCCCTCCCAGTTATAGTTTGTTGGACTTACTTGACCTTCAGCAGTTCGACGTCGAAGATCAGGTCGGAATCCGGCGGAATGGAACCGCCGCCGACACCGCGTTTGCCGTAGGCGAGTTCGCTCGGGATGATCAGGGTGCGCTTGCCGCCCACCTTCATGCCCTGCACGCCCTGCTCCCAGCCCTTGATGACCTGGCGCGCGCCGAGCTGGAACTCGAGCGGTTCGCGGCCCGGGTCCAGCGACGAGTCGAACTTGCGGCCGTGCTGCCTGGCGGCCAGCGGTTTGTAGAACCAGCCCGTGTAGTTGACGACGACGGTGCTGCCGACCATCGCCTCGGCACCCTTGCCGATCACGTGGTCGATGACTTGCACCTGCGGGCCCTGCTCGGCCAGTTTGGCCTGCTCGTCGGCGGGTGCCGGATTGACGGGGTTGTTCGGGTTGGCAGGATTGGCGGCAGTGGCCGTGGCCTGGGATGCGTCCTGTGCGTTGGCGGCGACGGCCGCCAGCAGCAGGGTCGCGAGGGCGATACGACGGATCATGGAGCCTCTTTCACGAATCGGTAAAAAATCGATTCTATGATAGCAAGGCGTTCTCCAGTTGCCCAGCGTCGATGGATTCGGTTACAAGTGCGGGGGCCGCGACCTTGATGGGCGCCGCATTGGCCTCGTCCGCCAGCTTGCGCAGCAGGTGGCCGGCCGCGACCATGCCGAACGTCGCGGTGACGACCATGCTCGAGCCGAAGCCGGCGCAGTTCAGGCCCGTGATGCTGTTCGCATCGACCTCGCAGGCGTCGCCGGCTTCCGGGTAGCGCAGCGGCTCCATCGAGAACACGGCGTCGATGTGGTACTTGTTCTTTTCGCCGCGCGCGAAGCCGTAGTGGGCACGCAGGACCTTGCGCACCTTTTTCAGCAGGGGCTCCTGCTCGGTGCGGGCGAGGTCGCGCACTTCGATCTTCGTCGGGTCGGTCTGGCCGCCGGCGCCGCCGATGACGATCAGGGGGATCGCATGCCGGCTGCAGTACGCGATCAGCGCGGCCTTGGCCTTGACGCTGTCGATGGCGTCGACGACGTAATCGAAACGGGCCGCGCCAGGCCGGTTCGTGCCGATCATCTGCGGGATATTGTCCGGATCGATGAAGTCTTCGACGAGGTCGACCTGGCAGTACGGATTGATGAGCGCGATGCGCTGTTTCAGCGCCTCGATCTTGGGCATGCCGATCGTGGTCGACAAGGCCTGGATCTGCCGGTTGATGTTGGATTCGGCCACGTTGTCGAGGTCGATGAGCGTGAGGCGGCCGACGGCGCTGCGGGCCAGCGCTTCGACGATCCAGGAGCCGACGCCGCCGACGCCGACCACGCAAACGTGCGCCGCACGGAAGCGTTCCAGTGCACGCTCACCGTAGAGGCGGGCGATGCCGCCGAAGCGGCGGCCGAAGTCGACATCGTCGTGCATGTCATCCATGGCCGGTGCGGGGAGAGAGGTGGAAATCGTAGTCATGATCCGCCCATTTTACCGGACGGAACGGCGCTCATTGCTCTAAAATAACTTTCAGTCAATCGAATTATTCCTGCATCCTGCGCGCCCACAACACTCATCATGAACACCCTTCTTCCCGACCCCGCACCCGATTTCGACCAGCCCGTCGCCGTGCTGAAACATTGCCACGGCCGCATCCGCAAACAGCTTGCCACGATGGAAAAGCTGCTCGGTCACCTGCCGGAACATGGTGCCGACGAACAGGCGCGCCAGGCGGCGTCCGCCATCCTGAAATACTTCGACAAGGCCGCCCACCTGCACCACGACGACGAAGAACAGGACCTGCTGCCGATGCTGCTGGCAGTCGCCCAAGGCGACGACGCGGCCACGCTGCAGGCGCTGGTCCCCGTGATCCTGCAGGAACACAAGGACATGGACGCGATGTGGCAAGACCTGCACGAACAGCTGACCGCCATCGCGGACGGCAGCGGCACGCAGTTGTCCGCGTCCATCGTGCGCCGTTTCGTGCAGAACTACCACGGCCACATGGAACGCGAGGAAGGCATCGTGGCGCCGATGGCGCTGCGCCTGTTCGGCCCGGACCAGATGGCCCGCCTGGGCACGGCCATGCGCCGCCGCCGCGGCCTCGACCCGTCCTGCGCCGCGGATGAATCAACGCCTGCCCCCGCCATCGGCGAACGCGTGGCCGACCTGCGCAAGGACTACGGCCAGGCCCGCCTGGACGAGAGCGACGTGGCGGATGACCCCATCGAACAATTCGCCCGCTGGTTCGAGGAAGCCCTGAAGGCCGAGGTGAACGAACCGAACGCGATGAGCCTGGCGACCGTGGGCGAGGATGGGCGGCCGACGTCGCGCATCGTGCTCGTCAAGCAGTTCGACGCGCGCGGGTTCACGTGGTACACGAATTATGCGAGCCAGAAAGGAAAACAACTGGACAGCAAGCCTTTTGCAGCTCTGCTATTCTTTTGGAGTGAACTGGAACGGCAGGTGCGGATCGAAGGCAGGGTCGAACGCACGAGTGCCGAGGAAAGCGATAAGTATTTCAACAGTCGGCCATTGAAAAGCCGGCTGTCGGCGATCGCGTCCGAACAAAGCGAACCGATCGCGAGCCGTGCCGCCCTCGAGCAACACTACGAGGAAGTGGCGCGTCAGGTTGGCGACACACCGCCGAGGCCACAACACTGGGGCGGTTTTCGCCTGGTGCCGGAACGGATCGAGTTCTGGCAGGGGCGGCGTTCACGCTTCCACGACCGCATCGTCTACACGCGGCAGGAAGATGGGCTTTGGACGCGGCAACGTTTGCAACCCTGAGCCGCAAACGACCGGTTCGGGACTAGCGGAGGAATACGCGTGTTCGACCAGATGAAGCTTTCCGCCTGGACCTCAGGCATCCGTAGCAAATACAACCTGCCCTTGCGCCTGGAATTGTGGAACGGAGAGCAGGTCGACCTGTCGTCCGAGCAGCCACGCGTCAAGATCCGCGTCCCGAGCCCGGGCAGCCTGCGCTACCTGCTCTCGCCTTCGCTGGGCAACCTGGGCGAGGCCTATGTCGAAGGCGCACTGGAAATCGAAGGACGCGCGGCCGACATGATCCAGATCGGCAATGCTCTCTCGGAAACCACCGGCAAGCCGCCGCGCACGAGCCGCGTCGCCAACGCCGCGCTGCGACTCGTCTCGCCGCACACGCGCGAAAAGGATGCGGAAGCCATCCGCTATCACTACGATGTGTCGAACGAGTTCTACAGCCAGTTCCTCGACCCGGCCATGGTGTATTCCTGCGCCTATTTCGAGAACGGCGACGAAGACCTGGCCACGGCCCAGCAAAAGAAGATCGACCACATCCTCACCAAGATCGGCGTGCAGCCGGGTCACACGCTGCTGGACATCGGCTGCGGCTGGGGCGCGCTGGTCATCCGCGCGGCCGGCAAGTTCGGCGCGCGTTGCGTGGGCGTCACGCTGTCGCAACGCCAGTACGAACTGGCGCGCGAGCGCGTGGCCCAGGCCGGTCTGCAGGATCGCGTCGAGATCCGGCTGCAGGATTACCGCGACGTCGACGGCAGTTTCGACCGCATCACGAGCGTCGGCATGTTCGAGCATGTAGGCGTGCAGCACCTGCCGGAATACTTCGGCCGCATCCACCAGCTGCTGGCGCCGGGCGGTGTCGTGATGAACCACGGCATCACCACGAGCGACGTCGAGCAGCGCAACAGCCCGTATGGCGGCGGCGAATTCATCGACCGCTACGTGTTCCCGCATGGCGAGCTGGGGCATCTGTCGACCGTCATCCGCACCATGCAGGAAGGCGGCCTCGAAGTGCGCGACGTGGAAAACCTGCGCCGTCACTACGCCCGCACGTGCACGCTGTGGACCGAGAATTTCGAGAACAATGCGGAGCGCATCCGGGCGACGTGCGACCCGAAGACCTTTCGCATCTGGCATGTGTACCTGGCCGGGTGCGCGTATGGCTTCGCGCACGATTGGATCAGTCTCTACCAGATCGTGTGCGGCAAGTCGGGGCAAGACCCGGCCGAAATGCCGTGGTCGCGGCGGTACATGTATCCGTGATGGAGGGGCATGGTGGGCACGTTTCATTTGGGCCACCGGCCCCAAATGCCCACCCTACGATGTGACGTGTTGCCGTAGGGTGGGCGGCCTCCGCGCACGCGTGACGCTTGCGTTTCGTTGGCGTTATTTGACGCGCTCCGTGAACACCTTGCGGAACTTGGCAACCTTGGGCGCCACGACAAAGGCGCAATAGCCCTGCAGCGGATGCTGGGCAAAATAATTCTGGTGGTAATCCTCGGCCTTGTACCACTGCTCGGCCGGCAGCAGTTGCGTGACGATCGGCGCATCCCACACACCGGCCATCTCGGCCATGACCTTGCGCGCCGTCGCTTCCTGCTCCGGCGACGTGAAGAAGATCACGGAACGGTATTGCGTGCCGACATCATTGCCCTGGCGGTTCAACGTCGTCGGGTCATGGATCGTGAAAAAGACTTCCAGGATGTCACGGTAGCTGATCACGTCCGGATCGAATTCCAGGCGCACCACTTCGGCATGGCCCGTCGTGCCCGCGCATACCTGCTCATAGGTCGGGGCCGGCGTCGTGCCGCCCATGTAGCCGGATTCCACCCGGGTCACGCCGCGCGCTTCGAGATACACTGCTTCCAGGCACCAGAAACACCCGCCGCCCAGGATGGCCACTTCGGTCGCTGATTGCTGGCTCATACTGACTCCTCGACATATAAAAAGTTTTCCATGTCTTCACTGTAACCCAAAGCGCCCGCTTATGCAGGATGAACGGGCGGCCAGAGGGCGTTCGATCATTGGTGGCATAATGCGCGGATGAACACCAGCTCACCTCGCGCGACGACGCGCGATTTCGATTCCGCCCATTTCCGCCAGGCCCTGTCGCAGTTCGCGACCGGCGTCACCGTGATCACGACCCGCCTTGGCGACGGGCATTTCCGCGGCCTGACCGCGTCGTCCTTCAATTCCGTCTCGCTGGAGCCGCCGCTGGTGCTGTGGAGCCTGTCGAACGTCGCCAACAGCCTGCCCATCTTCACGGGCAACTCGCATTACGTCATCAACGTCCTGTCTGCCGGGCAGGAAGAGCTGGCGCGCCGGTTCTCGCGGCGCGGCCAGGATCCGTTCGAGGGTGTCGAGTACGAACTGTCGCGCACCGGCCAGCCGATCCTGAAAGGCGTCTCGGCCTGGTTCGAATGCCACAACCGCAGCCGCTATCCGGAAGGCGACCACGTGATCTTCGTGGGCGAGGTCGAGGAGTGCGCCGTGCATCCGCAACCGGCCCTGCTGTTCCATGGCGGACGCTTCGGCAGTACCGGACGCGGCTAGCACCCGTTCGCGGCATGGCCTGGCCGCCGCCCCCCGTGTCAAGACCTGTAACGTTGTGAAAAACCACGGCAATATTGCTTTTTCTCACAATAGGTTTCGTTTCTGCGTAGAATGGGACGAACGGGTCACCACCGTTTTCAACCATTCGTCACATGTCTGCCGCGCCCCGCTTCGTCCTGTGCCTCCCGGACCTTGACCTGTCGTACTACTGGACCCGTTTCCGCGTCCAGGCGCGCGTACGCGTCGCGCAGGCAGGGTTCCGGCTCGAGGACTTGCCGGCCCGGTCCACCACCCACCAGCGCGACGTGCTGGCCGCGCTGGAACTGGGCCCCGGCGACGTGCTCGCCCTGCGTCCGCTGGAACGCGACCTGCCCGCCCTGCTGTCCCATATCGAGCGCCTGCACGCGGCAGGCGCAAGGGTGCTGCTGCTGGGTGAACTGGCCGGGGTAGCGCCCTGGGTGGTCCACGCGCAGGTCCGGTCCGACCATGGGGAAGGCCTGGCCCGCGCGGCGTCGCTGCTGGCCGGGGGCCGCCCCGTGCGTGCCCTGCTGCTGGGCGAAACGCCGCACGCGTACGTGGATACGGGCTTGCTGCGCGCCCGCGCGCCCGAGGTCACATACCTGACGGTCGCCGCCCCCTGCACCAGCAGCGCGCCGGATGCCATGCGCATGCACGCGCAGGCGCAGGTGGCCGCGCTGCTCGCCGCGGGTGGCCTGGCCGACGGCGACCTGGTGCTGGCGATGGAAGATGCGCTGGCGCTGGGCGCGCTGGACGCCCTGGATGCCGCCGGACCAGGGGCACCCCGACTGGCCGTGGTCGGTTTCGGCACCGTGCCGGACGGCCTGCGCGCCATCCGCGAGGGCCGGCTCGCCATGTCCCTGTTCTTCGACCCGGGCGTCTGGCTCGACACGCTGCTGGCCGCGCTGGACGCCGCCCCGGGCCGCAGGATGCTCCTGCATGCCGGGATCGTCGACGCCGGCAACCTCGACGCCTTCCAGGCCGCACACGCCACGTGGCTGGTCGCCACGCTGGAAGAAGCCATAGCCCAGGCACGCACGGCCCGCCAGACTGCCGCCTTCCTCGACGCCGTCGTCGAAAACATGCCGGCCATGCTGTTCGTGAAGCGTCTGCCGGACCTGCGTTTCGAATTCGTGAACCGCGCACGCGAGCGCTGGCTGGGCATCCCGCGCGAGCGGATCCTGGGCCGCACCGTCCACGAGGTCGACCCGCCCGCAGCCGCCGACCTGGACACGCTGCGCGACCACGAGGCGCTGGCGTCCGGCACGATCGTCGACCAGCCCGTGACCGCCGTCCGGCGCGCCGGCGGCGACACGCGTTATGTCCTGACCCGCAAGATCCCGCTGCTCGACCCGAACGGCCAGCCGTCGCACATGATCGGCATCTCGCTCGACGTGACCGAGCGCGAACTGGCCGAGCAGGCGCTGGCGCGGCGCCAGCAGGAACTGGAAGCGGCACACCAGGCACTCAAGGAGAACCAGGACAAACTCCTGATCGCTGAAAAGATGGCGGCCCTGGGCCGTCTGACGGCCGGCATCGCGCACGAGATGAACACGCCGCTGGCGGCGATCCGCGCCGCGCTGGCCGAGCTGGACGCGCTCGTCGCCGAGTATGCCGATTCGGCGGACGACGCCGACGTCACCGCGGACGACCACCGCCAGATCGTCGCCGAGATGCGCCAGTGCACGGCGCTGGCCGCGCGTTCGGCGCAGCGTGCCGCGGCGTTCGTACGCAGCATCAAGCACCACACGCGCCAGCAGGGCAACGGAGAACGCGTCCGCTTCGCCATCGTGCCGGCACTGGAGGAAAGCATCCTGCTGCTCGACCACCAGTTCAAGCGCCAGCGCTGCACCGTGCGCCTGGATGCGCCCGACCCTGCGCTGGAAGTGACCGGGACGCCCGGCGGACTGGGCCAGGTCGTCACCAACCTGCTGACCAACGCCCTCGACGCGGGCGCCCATGCCATCGTCGTGCGCGCGGCCGGATCGAAGGCCGGCATCGAACTCGCCGTGCAGGACGATGGCAGCGGCATCACGCCGGCCGACCTGCGCCGCATCTTCGAACCTATGTTCACCACGAAGCCGTTCGGCCAGGGCACGGGTCTGGGCCTGGCGATCGTGCACGACATCGTCGTCGAACAGTTCGGCGGCCGGATTAACGTCGCGAGCACGCCAGGGGCCGGCACCTGCATCACCCTGCATTTCCCCCATCCCGGAAAGGATCCGTGACCATGGTCCGCAAAATCCGCCACGCCCCCCATACCGACTGGGTCATCCTGCTCGCCGACGACGACCAGGCCTACCTCGACGCCACCCGCATGCTGCTCGAGCGCGAAGGCCACCGCGTGCTGACGGCGCAGAACGGCGAAGAGGCGCTGGCGCTGCTGGCCCAAACCCACGTCGACCTGCTGCTGCTCGACTTCTACATGCACGGCATGACCGGCGAAGACGTCGTCTGGGAGTTGCGCAAGACGAACCCGATGCTGCAGGTGATCCTGCAGACCGGCTACGCGTCCGAGCAGCCGCCGCGCGCGCTGCTCAAGCGCCTCGACATCCAGGGCTACCACGACAAGAGCGAGGGACCCGACAAGCTGCTGATGTGGGTGGACGTGGGACTGAAGGCGGCGCAGTCGGCCCGGCTGGTGCACAAGAGCCGCCAGGGCCTGCGCTACATCCTCGACGCCACGCCCGAGCTGCACCGGCTGCAGCCGCTGGAAAGCCTGCTGCAGGGGATCATCCTGCAGGTCACCGGCCTGTTCGGCGTTGCCAATTCCTTCGTCGCCAGCCGGACGCGCCCCGACCACGATCCCGGCACGGCGCCGTCCAGCTTCCTCGTCATGTGCGAGGGCGATGGCGGCCCCGCCGTGCACGCAGCGACCGGCCACTACGCGAACGCCGGCGCGCTGGAAGGGCCGGCGCTCGACGGCCGCCTGACGCAGGCGCTGGATCAGGCCATGCAGAGCCGCCACACGCTGGTCGGCAGCGACGCCACCGTGGTGCCCCTGTGCGTGGCCGACCAGGTGATCGGCGTGATCTACCTCGACAAGCCGATCTGCGGCGACCAGGACCTGGAACTGCTGTCCGTGTTCGCCAACCAGGCCGCGGTGGCGATTCGCAACGCGCAGCTGTTC
The DNA here is from genome assembly GCF_056404615.1 of Massilia sp. P2_C2. NCBI lineage: Bacteria > Pseudomonadati > Pseudomonadota > Betaproteobacteria > Burkholderiales > Oxalobacteraceae > Massilia > Massilia sp. P2_C2. Next base: position 20,901 of record NZ_JBFUDR010000032.1, read on the forward strand.
GAAATGGCCACCGTCGACCCGCTCACGGGCGTGCACGTGCGCCGCTTCGTCGAACAATGGACCATCGTCGAGATCCGCAAGGCCTGCCGCCACGGCGGCCCGCTGACCTTGCTGATGGTGGATATGGATGGGTTAAAGCAAATCAACGACGACAGCGGCCACCTGGCCGGCGACGAAGCATTGGCCGTCATGGGCCGCCTGCTGCGCGCCACCGTGCGCGAAGGCGACCTGGCGGGCCGCTACGGCGGCGACGAATTCGTCGTCGTCCTGCCGGAGACGGACGAGATCGGCGCCGCCCAGGTCGCCACGCGCCTGCTGGACCTGCTGCAGGAAACGGGCATCGAATGGCAGGGCCGGAGCCTGCCCGTGCGCGGCAGCGTCGGCATGGCCACGCTGCCGCCGGCGCCGGCGGCCTTGCACGGCACCGCGCCGCCGCGCCAGTATTTCGAACAGGTCTACCGCGAACTGCTGGAAGCGGCCGACTGCGCCCTGTACGAGGCCAAGCGCAGCGGCCGCGGACGGCTGCACGCGGCGGGCGGATGCACCTGGCCAGAACCGACGTCGTCCTGAGCGTGCCGTCTTGTCCGTTTAAAAATGAAAATGCCTGTCGCAGTTTGAAAAGATGCGGCCTGGCGGGGTTTCTATAATGGCTCGACCCGGGCGGCTACCCGCTCGCCCCGAATTGCAGCCATTTTTTGCAGCCATTCTTACAAGAATTGAGAGACAGGAGCCCCATGAGCCGTTCCAATACGCCCCGCAAAGCCCAGTTCCATTGGGATGACCCGTTGCTGCTGAACGAGCAGTTGCTCGACGAAGAACGCATGGTGCGCGACGCCGCCGCGGCCTATTGCCAGGACAAGTTGCTGCCGCGCGTCCTGGAAGCCTTCCGTCATGAAACCACCGACATCGCCATCTTTCGCGAGATGGGCGAGTTGGGCCTGCTGGGCCCGACGATCCCCGAGCAATATGGCGGCCCCGGCCTGAACTACGTCAGCTATGGCCTGATCGCGCGCGAAGTCGAGCGCGTCGATTCCGGCTACCGCTCGATGATGAGCGTGCAGTCGTCGCTCGTGATGGTGCCCATCAACGAGTTCGGCAATGAGGAAACGAAGCAGAAATACCTGCCGAAACTGGCGACCGGCGAATGGATCGGCTGCTTCGGCCTGACCGAGCCGAACCATGGCTCCGATCCGGGCTCGATGATCACGCGCGCGCGCAAGGTCGACGGCGGGTATTCCCTGACGGGTTCCAAGATGTGGATCACGAACTCGCCGATCGCCGACGTGTTCGTCGTCTGGGCCAAGGATGACGAAGGCAAGATCCGCGGCTTCGTGCTCGAGAAGGGCTGGAAGGGCCTGTCCGCGCCCGCCATCCACGGCAAGGTGGGCCTGCGTGCTTCGATCACGGGAGAAATCGTGATGGACGAGGTGTTCTGCCCCGAGGAAAACGCCTTCCCCGAGGTACGCGGCCTGAAGGGCCCGTTCACCTGCCTGAACTCGGCCCGCTACGGCATCGCCTGGGGCGCGCTTGGCGCCGCGGAAGACTGCTGGCATCGCGCCCGCCAGTACGTGCTGGACCGCAAGCAGTTCGGCAAGCCGCTGGCCGCCAACCAGTTGATCCAGAAGAAGCTCGCCGACATGCAGACGGAAATCACGCTGGGCCTGCAAGGCGTCCTGCGCCTGGGCCGCATGAAGGACGAAGGCACCGCCGCGGTCGAGATCACGTCGATCATGAAGCGCAATTCCTGCGGCAAGGCCCTCGATATCGCCCGCCTGGCGCGCGACATGATGGGTGGCAACGGTATCAGCGACGAATTCGGCGTGGCGCGGCATCTCGTCAATCTGGAAGTCGTCAACACCTATGAAGGCACGCACGATATTCACGCGTTGATCCTGGGGCGCGCCCAGACCGGTATCGCCGCGTTCTAACGATATCGGCGACGCATGGTGGGCACGGGGTGCCCACCCTACGGCCACGGTAGGTTTTTTCGGTCCACGTTTGATGAACACGATATCGTAGGGCGGGCTCCCCGAGCCCACCAATTCACGGACCCGATAAAAAAAACCTGCCGGGCGGCAGGTTTTTTTATTTCGCGGAGACCGCGCTCAGAACTTGTAACCCAACGTCAGCACCGTCGAATTCGGATCCAGCTTCATGTGCTGGTTCTGCCCCGTCGAAAAATGCACATTGGTCCGCAACCGGGTCTTCACGAGCGCGGCGTTGAGGAACCATTTTTCGTTGAAGTTCCAGACACCGCCGATCTGGCCCGACACGGTCAGCTTGTTGTCGATGCTGAACGTCGTCGCCGGCCCGCCCGGATTGGTCAGCGCGGTCAGGCGGAACGAGCCGGTTTCCTTGTAGAAGTAAGCGTAGGTCACGCCGAGGCCGACGTACGGACGGAAGGCCGAAGTCGGCTGGAAGAAGCGGTATTGCAGGAACGCGGTCGGCGGCAAGGCCTCCACGGTGCCCAGTTCACCCGTGCCGGCAATGGCGCCCGCGCCGTACAGGGTGTGCTTGTAGGGCGTCGCGAACGTGAATTCGCCGACGATGTTGTCGGTGATGCCGTAGTTAACCACGATCACCGGTTCCGTATCCTTGCCGACGTCGCCCAGCGTGTTCGGCAGGGCCGGCGCGGAAATCGTGCCGCTTTCCACGTGCGGGGTGATCTGGGCGCCGCCCAGCGACACCGCCCACTTCCCCTGAGCCTGTGCCGCTGCACTACCCGCCACGGCCAGCGCGCCCGCCGCAACGAGCAGTTTCACGACATTGGAACTTACTTTCATGTTTTCTCCTGATTCTTATGGATGGCCCGTCCGCGTGGATGGGCCTGTCGTGACGATTACAGCCAGCCCTTCTTGGTCATCTGCTCGAGGACGTAAAGCGAGATCAGCCAGTTCTCGTACGGCGTCGGGTGCACGTCGTCGGCGAACATGTAGCGGCTGACGTCGCCGGCGATCACGTTCGTCGCGTTGCAGACGAGCGACGTGGTGCCCAGCGCGTTCGGGCCGCAGGCGGGGGTCGTCGTATTGGTGAGGCCGTACGGGCCCGGGTTGATGACTTCGTCGTGGCTGATGGACCACAAGTCGACGTACAAGACCTTGGGCTCGCCCGCGACGGCGGCCTTCAGCTGCGCATTGAAGGCATCGACGGCTTTCATGATCAGGCCCTGGACGTCGGCGGATTGCGATTTGCCCGCCGGCGTCGAGGCCACGTCCGGCAGGCTGTTCACGACGACGTAGTTCGCGCCCTTGGCGACGATCTGCGTCTTGACGAGGGCACCCAGCTCGGCGCCGGCCGTAGCCATCGCGGTGACGACGCCCGCGGCGTTGGCGGTCAGGTAATCGGCGCCAGCCTTGTCGCCCGCAGCCTTGGCGTCGGCCTTGGCCTTGTCGACCATCGGGGCATAGACGCTCGCCTGGGCGGCCGGGGTATTGCCCGCCGCAACAGCAGCCATGACGGCAGCCTGCACGACGCTGGCATCGGTATGGCCGGGGCGCGCTGCTTCCGTCTGGATCGCCAGGCCGATCGATTGCACGGCCGTGGCCGGGTTCGTCGCGCCGGCGGCCAGTTGGGTCGCCAGCGACACGGCGAAGGCCTGCGCACCGGCGGCGGTACCGGCATTGGTGGCGTTCGTCGACAGTTGACCCAGCAGGAACAGGATGTCGTTACCGCCCGCCGTCACGTTCACGAGTTCGGTACCGCTGAACTTGCCGCCGGTCTTGGCCAGGTGGTTCGCGATCTGCGTCACCACGGGCACGGTTGTCGCACCGATCGCGGAACCGGTTGCCGCGTTATTCGGGCCGATCGGGATCGTCACGCGCGAGCCGCCCTGCGCATAGTTCAGGCAGCTGACGTTGAAAGTGACAGGCACGTTGAAACCCTTGGTCGCGTCGCCGTTGAGCCCCGTCTGGGCCGGGCAAGGTGCCGGCAATTTCAGCTGGGCTGCGACGAATTCGGTCCAATTCTTGCCCGTCAGGTCCTTGCTGATCGACGTATTGTCGCCGTTGATCGTGAACTTGCCACCGCCCAGCGCCTTGATGGTGCCGACGGCATACGTGCCGACGTCCGACAGGCTGTCGCCGAACGATACCTGGGCGCTGAATTTGGTGCCCGGGGTCTGGTCGCCGCCGCTAGGGCTGCTGCCGCCGCAAGCCGACAGGACGGCGGCGGTCAACAGCGCGAGCGCGAATGAGGTCTTACGCATTGTGTCTCCTAAAGAATTTTTCTACCAAAACGAACGCCCGTGCTATTCGTGACCCGACTAATATGCCAGTGTTCGGCAACGTTGTATAGCGAAAAACTTTGTCGTGCGCCGGCCACGCCACAAAGTTGCGATAGAGACAAGCCGGCAGCGGCCGATTATAGCAACGCCGCCGGTGCGCACATTTGCTTAATGCGATAACACTGATTGAAAATAATCCCGGGTCGCCGCCATGCAGAACGGGGCGACGAGGCCGGCGTGGTAGGCCGACGCCACGGCGCCCTCGCCCGACGCGGCGCGCAAGATGGTTTTCGCCGCCACGAATCCGGCCTTGGCGGTGCGATACGGGTCGTTCAGGCCAGGGGCGTCATCGATATCGACCAGGGTGATATCGCTGCCGCGGGCGCTGAAGTACGCGGCGGCCGACGTCGTATTGAAGAACGGCACGACGGGGTCATCGTGGCCGCCGCACAACATCGTCGGCGCGCCCGGCATATAACTGCGCAAATCGTTGCGGACAAGCCACTTGCGCAGGCTGTGGGCCGGTGCACAGGCCAGCGGCGCCGTCGCGCTCCCGTCGCACGGATGGGATGCCAGGTCGGCGAGATAGGCATTGCGGTACGCCGTGCGGATCAGGTTGTTGGCGCCGAAATACTGCGTATAGCCGGACTTCTGCGGCTGAGAATCCGCGGCGAACAGTGCCGTGGCGGGCAGCCTGCCCTGGTCGACCAGTTCGCCGCTGCCGAGCGTGCCCGGCACCAGGTCGGCGATCGTCGGGACATATGGCGCCTCGTAGACTTCGGACAGCGTGGTGTACAGCGTGGCGCTGGCGTGCTGGCCGGCGTTGATGATCATCGGGACGATCACGGTGGCACCGTTACGTGGCGCGCCGCCGAACAGGTCGTCGCCGAACCGGGCGAGCGCATACGGCCCGGACATGCCGGATGCCGCCGTCAGCACGAACTCGTTCGTCCCCAGGTCCTGCATGGCGCGCTGCGTGGCGAGCGCGACATAGCCGCCCTGCGAATACCCCGCCACCATCAGCTTGCCCGAGTCCTTCGCGCCGATCGCCGTGAACGAGGACCGCGCGGCGCGCAGGGCGTCGATCATGTCGGCGGCCTGGGCAATGCGGTCGAGATAGGGATGGTAGCCGAGCGACGAACCGGCATACCCCGTGTAATTCGGCGCGACGACGACGAAACCCTGGGCCGCGAACACGGCCGCCGCCAGGCGCGCTTCCGTATTGTTGGCGATGTCGGCCATGTCATACGATTTTTGCAGCGACGTGCCGTGCGCATACAGCACGACCGGACGCGAGTTGCTGCACGAGTTGCCGCCGCCCGTGGGCACGAAGATGGCGGCGCTGCCGTCCGTCGCTTCGCCGGCGCCGCCGACGGTGTTGTAGTGCACGCGGTAGACCGAGACCGAGCACTGCGGCTGGCCCGCGACGGCCAGGGTGCCCTGCTGGGCGGATTCGAGGAAGCCGGCCAGCGTGGAAGGGCTCAGCGTGGTGAGACTCGTGCCGCCGACGTTGACGGACACGGAGGCGGCCTGGCCCACGAGGCTGCCGCGCGTTACGCCGGGCAGCGGGTCGGGATTGGCGACGCCGGTCGGCGTGCCGCCGGCAGTGGTGCCGCCGCTGCAGGCGGCAAGCAGGGAGCCCAGCCCAAGGCTGAAGGCCAGGGTAAGCAGCGAACGCATGGGTTTCCTTCGGCTTAACGGATGATGAGGCGGGTAGCGGGAGGGCGCAGGCGCGTGACGCCCAGCAATAGACGTTGCCGCCCAGCATGCACTGGGCGGGCGCTTTTTGGAAGATTCGGGAGGGCTTACAGCGCGGTAGTGTTGTTTATCAAGCCGTGCACGATGCCGGTCGAGCCATGCGCGGCGCGGCGCAGGCGGTCGTTGACGCCCAGCCACGGTCCGTCCTGCGGCGGTGCCTCGACGAGGATGACGTCGGCGGACGTGCCGTCCATTGTCCGCAGCGCCGCGTACAGCGCGTGCGCAAAACCTTCCGGCGACCTGGGCAGCCGTACGGCCGCGTGCGTGGCCGGCAGGTCGGAATAATGGATCAGCGCGACCTTGCGCCCTGCCCCGTGCAAACTGGACAACGTCGCCACCAGCGTGGCCGTATCCTGCATGGCGACCGGGGTGTGCGGCGCGTAATGCGATTCCAGCGTACCGGAGGCGCGGGGCGCAGCGGCGTCCGGGCGGGCCGGCACCTGGTCGATCACGGCCGCGATGGCATCCGCCGAGATATGGCCCGGACGCAGCAGCACCGGACCGTGCGTCGCCAGACGCGACAGGTCCACGATCGTCGATTCGATGCCGACCTCGCTCTGGCCGCCATCCAGCACGAACGCGATGCGCCCGTGCTCCCCGATGTCGGCGCCGAACTCGTCGCGCACGTGCTGCGCGGTCGTCGGGCTGACGGCGCCGAATTTATTGGCCGACGGCGCCGCGACGCCGCCCTTGCCGCCCTTGAACGCCTGCAGCAGCCGGATCGCGACCGGGTGCGACGGGCAGCGGATGCCGACCGTGTCCTGGCCGCCCGAGACGGCGTCCGGGATGTGCGGCGCGCGCTTCAGGATCATCGTCAGCGGGCCGGGCCAGAAGGCGTCGGCCAGCTGGCGCGCTTCCGACGGGATGTCGGTGGCCCAATAGTCCAGATCGGCGCCGGGCGCCACGTGCACGATCACGGGATGGTCCTGCGGCCGGCCCTTGGCCGCATAGATCGCGGCGACGGCGGCCGGATTCTCCGCGTCGGCGCCGAGGCCGTACACGGTCTCGGTCGGCAGCGCGACGAGCCGGCCGGCCTCGAGCGCGCGCGCGGCGGCCTCGATCTCGGCCTGGCCGGATTCCTTCACGTCCGTCACCGTTCGCTTCACAGCGCGATTCCCAGGATGGTGCAGGCCTGTTCGAAACTCGCCTGCGCTTCCTGCAAGGTGGGCGCCACGAACGTCACATGGCCCATCTTGCGGCCGCGGCGCGGGTCCGTCTTGCCGTACAGGTGCAGGTTGGCGCCGGGCAGTGCCAGCACCTGGTCCCATGCCGGTTCGCGTACCGTTTCTCCGTCGAACCACACGTCGCCGAGGATGTTCAGCATCACGGCCGGCGAATGCTGGCGTACATCGCCCAGCGGCAATCTCGCCATCGCCCGCACCTGCTGGGCGAACTGGCTCGTGACGCAGGCGTCGATCGTGTAGTGGCCACTGTTGTGCGGCCGCGGCGCCATCTCGTTGACGACCAGCGAGCCGTCCGTCAGCACGAAGAATTCGATGCACAGGACGCCGACATAACCCAGCTCGGCCACGATGGCGCGCGCCGCATCCTGCGCCTTGCGCGCGCAGCCGGCGGAGACGTTCGGGCCGGGCACGGTCGTCGTGAACAGGATGCCGTCGCGGTGCACGTTCTCGGCGATCGGATAGACGACCGACTGGCCATCCGCGCCACGCGCCGTCAGCACGGACACCTCATAGGCGAGCGGCAGCATCTTTTCCAGCAGACAGGTCACACGGCCCATCCCCTCGAACGCGGCACGCACGTCGTCGCGCGTACGCACGCGCACCTGGCCCTTGCCGTCGTAGCCCATGCGCACCGTTTTCAGGATGCCGGGCAACAGGTCGTCGGCGATGGCGTCGATGTCGGCATCGCTCGCGATCACTTTGTGCGGCGCCGGCATCACGCCGGACTTGCCCGCGCAGGCGACGAAGAAGGATTTTTCGGCGATGCGGTCCTGGGCGACGGATACGCCGTGCGCGTCCGGCGCCACGAACACCTGCTGCGCGAGGCGCGACAGGCTGGCGGCCGGGACGTTTTCGAATTCCGTCGTGACGGCAACGCATTGCGCGGCCAGCGCATCGAGGCCGGCGGCGTCTTCATAGCCGGCTTCGACGAGGCGCTCGGCCACCTGGCCGGCCGGGCAGTCGGTCGACGGCTCCAGCACGGCCACACGGTAGCCCATGGCTTGCGCGGCGTGGGCGAACATGCGGCCCAGCTGGCCGCCGCCCATCACCCCTAGCCAGGCCGGTTCGCCGGCGGCGGGCAAGGAGGGCTTTAAATGCGCTGGGAACTTCGTATTACTCATCACTCGTTCACGGGCAGGGTCATGGCCTTGGCGGCGGCCGTCTGCTGGGCACGGAACTGTTCCAGCTGGCCGGCCAGCGCATCGTCGGTGGTGGCGATGATGGCGATCGCCGTCAGCGCGGCGTTCGCGGCGCCGGCCTCGCCGATGGCGAACGTCGACACAGGAACACCCTTCGGCATCTGCACGATCGACAGCAGCGAATCTTCGCCGCGCAGGTATTTCGACGGCACGGGTACGCCCAGCACGGGCACGACGGTCTTCGCGGCCACCATGCCCGGCAGGTGCGCGGCACCGCCGGCGCCGGCGATGATGGCGCGCAGGCCGCGGCTACGGGCGGTTTCCGCGTACGTGAACATCTCGTCCGGCATGCGGTGCGCCGAGATCACCTGCGCCTCGAACGGCACGCCGAACTGCTTCAGCATGGCGCAGGCGTGCTGCATCACGTCCCAGTCGGAGCTGGAACCCATGATCACGCCGACGAGGGGCGCAGTTGCCAAATTCATCTGCTCCGCCATCGGTTAGACCTTCAGCTTCTCGCCCGTCAGGCGTTCGATGGCCTCGAAGTACTTGGCCTGGGTTTTGTCGATGACGTCCTGTGGCAGCGCCGGTGCCGGCGGGGTCTTGTTCCAGTCCTTCAGCGTTTCCAGGTAGTCGCGCACGAACTGCTTGTCGAACGACGGCGGCGACATGTCCGGGGCGTACGAATCCGCCGGCCAGAAACGCGAGGAATCGGCGGTCAGGACTTCGTCCATCAGGTGCAGCACGCCATTCTCGTCCAGGCCGAATTCGAACTTGGTGTCGGCGATGATGATGCCGCGCGTGGCAGCATAGTCGGCGGCCGTCTTGTACAGCTGGATGCTGACGTCGCGGATCTTGTTGGCCAGTTCCGAACCGATGCGCTTTTCCATGTCTTCGAAGCTGATGTTCTCGTCGTGCTCACCGAGGTCGGCCTTGGCGGCCGGGGTGAACAGCGGCTCGGCCAGCTTGTCGGCCTGGCGCAGGCCGGCAGGCAGCTGGATGCCGCAGACGGCACCGGTCGCCTGGTAATCCTTCCAGCCCGAACCGATGATGTAGCCGCGTACGACGGCTTCGACGAGGATCGGCTTCAGGCGCTTGGCGACGACGGCGCGGCCTTTTACCTGTTCCACTTCCTCGGGTGCGACCACGGATTCCGGCGCGACACCGGTCAGGTGGTTCGGCACGATGTGGCCGAGTTTCTCGAACCAGAAATCGCTCATCTGGTTCAACACCATGCCCTTGCCAGGGATCGGTTCGTTCATGACGACGTCGAAGGCCGACAGACGGTCGGACGTGACGATCAGGATCTTGTCGTCACCGACGGCATAGTTGTCACGGACCTTGCCGCGACCCAGCAATGGCAAGGAGGAAATAGTGGATTGGTAGAGGCTTTTCATAGAGGGGATATCTTGATAAAGCGAAACCGGCGAAGGGGGTGCCGGTGTGGAGCGAGGCCGGGACGGCCGGTGCCAAAACGATATTTTACGTCATTCCAACATCATCGTCGCCAAAAAAAAGACGCCGCCCCGGCTTGCGCAGGGGCGGCGTCGCGGTTCCGGCACGACGAAAACTTATTGCACGACCGGCCGTAGGGTGGGCACCCCTGTGCCCACGCGGACGTATGCGTGACGCATACGTTACGCGTGGGCACGGAGTGCCCACCCTACTTATTGCACGATCTGGGCCAGTTCACCGGCCTTGTAGCGCTCCGCCATCTTCTCCAGCGGAATCGGCTTGATCCTGGCGGCCATGCCCTCGCAGCCGAAGGCGACGAAGCGTGCCTTGCAGATCTGGGTGGCGGCTTCGCGGGCCGGCTTCAGGAAGTCGCGCGGGTCGAACTTGGACGGGTTCTCGAACAGGTATTTACGGATCGCGGCCGTCATCGCCAGGCGAATGTCCGTGTCGATATTGATCTTGCGGACGCCGTGCTTGATGCCTTCCTGGATTTCCTCGACCGGCACACCATAGGTTTCCTTCATGTCGCCGCCGAATTCGCGGATGATGGCCAGCAAGTCTTGCGGCACCGACGACGAACCGTGCATCACGAGGTGGGTGTTCGGGATGCGGGCGTGGATTTCCTTGATGCGGTCGATGGCGAGGATGTCGCCGGTCGGCTTGCGCGTGAATTTATAGGCGCCGTGCGAGGTGCCGATGGCGATGGCCAGCGCATCGCACTGGGTGCGCGCGACGAAGTCGGCGGCCTGGTTGACGTCCGTGAGCAGTTGCTCGCGGGTCATCGTGCCGTCGGCGCCGTGGCCGTCTTCCTTGTCGCCCTTCATCGTTTCCAGCGAACCGAGCACGCCCAGTTCCGCTTCGACGGTGACGCCGATCGAGTGCGCGAACTTCACGACTTCCTTCGACACGTCGACGTTGTACTCGTACGAGGCGACGGACTTGCCGTCCGCTTCCAGCGAGCCGTCCATCATGACGGAGGTGAAGCCCGAGCGGATCGCGGCCATGCAGACGGCCGGCGACTGCCCGTGGTCCTGGTGCATGACGACCGGGATGTGCGGATAGGCTTCGACGGCGGCATCGATCAGGTGGCGCAGGAACGCTTCGCCGGCGTACTTGCGGGCGCCTGCCGACGCCTGCATGATCACCGGGCTGCCGGTCTGATCGGCCGCGGCCATGATGGCCTGGACCTGTTCCAGGTTGTTGACGTTAAAAGCCGGCAAGCCGTAGCCGTGTTCGGCGGCGTGGTCCAGCAGTTGACGCATTGATACGAGTGCCATGGTTAAGCTCCATAGGGATAAAGAAACCTTTCAGGGTCTCACACCTTGCTGCACGCGGCGCATCCGTGAGGCCGCGCGGGTGCGCCGCCATGTACCGGCGCACCAAGGTACGTCGAAAAACCTGCTGCGCGTTGCACTGCTGTGGCGGACGGCTAGTCCTGCGATGCTCGCTGTACTTTCGTACAGCTGCGCTTCTCCCACAGCATTGCGGCCGCTCGCGACGGTTTTTCGAGGTACCTTTTTCGACAATATGGCGCGGGCGGGGTTGCCGGACCGCGCACAGGTGTTGAGCTCCCTTAATTAAACTCGCCGACGCGCACGATCTTCAGTGCGTTCGTGCCACCGACCTGGCCCATCGGCTCGCCCCAGGTGACCACGATCGTGTCGCCCTTCTTGACGACGCCGTTGGCCACCATCAGGTCTTCGGCCTGTTTCAGCACGGCAGCGCTGTCGCCGCGCTGCATCAGGTGGTACGCATGTACGTTACGATACAGCGATACCTTCCGTTGGGTGGTGACGCTTGGCGTCAGGGCATAAATCGGGGTCTCGACCCTGTGGCGGCTCATCCACAGTGCGGTCGAGCCGGATTCGGTCAGGGCCACGATCGCCTTCACGCGCAGGTGGTGCGCGGTGAACAGGGCGCCGTAGGCGATCGACTGGTCGATCCGGGTGAACTGCACGTTCAGGAAGTCGGCTTCGAGTTTGTTGTATTCGGAACGTTCGGCTTCGACGCAGATGGCCGACATCATCTCGACCGTCTCGACCGGCCACTTGCCGGCGGCGGTCTCGGCCGATGTCATCACGGCGTCGGTGCCGTCCAGCACGGCGTTCGCCACGTCCGACACTTCGGCGCGGGTCGGCACGGCGTTGACGATCATCGATTCCATCATCTGCGTGGCGGTGATGGCCAGCTTGTTGCAATCGCGCGCCATGCGGATCATGCGCTTCTGCAGCGCCGGCACGGCCGCGTTGCCCACTTCGACGGCGAGGTCGCCACGGGCGACCATGATGCCGTCGGACGCGTCCAGGATTTCCTGCAGCACGGGGATCGCTTCCGCACGCTCGATCTTGGCGATCATCATCGGCTTGTGGCCGAACGGCTCGCCGGCGATGTTCGCCAGCTGGCGTGCCATTTCCATGTCGGTCGCGGTTTTCGGGAAGGAAATCGCCAGGTAGTCGGCCTGGAAGGTCATCGCGGTCTTGATGTCTTCCATGTCCTTGGCGGTCAGCGCGGGCGCCGTCAGGCCGCCGCCCATGCGGTTGATGCCCTTGTTGTTGGACAGGTCGCCGCCGACCTTGACGATGGTGTGGATCTCGCTGCCGGCCAC
>NZ_JBFUDR010000033.1:0-33140 GCF_056404615.1 Massilia sp. P2_C2
GAGCTATATACAGTCATGCTTCCTGTACGCGACACTCGTTGCCGCGAACCTGCGTCGGGACGACCAAGAGATCCCGTCACTCGAATATCTGACGTGCGCGCTTGCAGCAACTCATGAGCTCTCGGAAAAAATTTACACCCGACTGTATACCGACAAAATCCTAGTCCCGGTTCCGGCATCAATCGCGAATAACACCAGGCTCGATGAGGCAACCGGTGCAGGGACAATCAACTTGCGCACGAGACGATGGGTGCTCGCCCGCGATATTGCAGGACGGTCGCTGGACGACATCTTCGCGGTGCTGTCCGACCGTCTGGACCATCCCGAGCCGCAAACAGTCGAGGAGCTCTGGTATCTGGTGGCAGAAAGCGAGTGCAAGAAGTATTTCATCAACGTGTGTGCGGGCTACACATTCGGCCGGCCGGAGCTCTTCTCGTCCAAGGTTGCTGCGGACATCCGGTACTGCCTGGACCGTTTTTCGATTGGCGAAGTCTGTAACATCATCCATTACACGCTGAAGGACCTGGCGGCCCTCTCCCTGCGACGAGGATATACACGTCAAAAAATCTACAACATGGTCCCGGGTAGCCTACGCCGCGCGGCAGACTATCGACTTGCGAACGGTAAACCGATTCACCCGTGGCGCCGCCCTTCGCCTTCGACCGAGCCGTGGCTGACTACCATCCTGCTGGACGATGTGCTCAAAGGTGGCGACATCTCCTTCAAAACACTGAAAGGGAAAGAGGTAGCCACTCACGTCCAGCGTCAACTTGGGAGCCCGGACGAGGCTAATCCTTCCGCGATGAGGAACTGATGGAGACTCCTGGCCCGAAGAACGATGCTCCTGGCAGACGTTCTGGCGCGGCCGATCAGAACCCGCTCGACGCCAGCGAATCGCCCCCGATCGACAGCCGCAAAAACCGCGTGACTACGGCAGACTTTGTCGCGACCTTGATTCGGGAAGAGGCAGAGTACCGCCGGGAGCAGCTGGCCTCACACGAGTTGTTGCGAGGTCCGGAATYCCGCGCGCGCCTGCGCATGTCGCCTCAAGCTTTGAATCGGGCCTTGAAGGCCAAGCGCATATACGCCCTGCGTGGCCCGTCCGATGAGCCTGTTTACCCGGCGTTCTTTACCACGCGATCACCCGGCCGCACAGCCCTCGAGCGCGTCTGCAAGGCATTGGGAGACCTGCCCGGAGGATGCAAGCACTTCTTTCTTACCAGTAGGCGGCTTTCGCTAGGTGCCATGACTCCGTTGCAAGCGCTTGCGAGAGGAAAGGAAGATGAGGTTCTTGCTTTGGCCGAAGCTTTCAGGGAGGAGTGAGCCCCACGTCGGCAGTTCAGCACTCGTCTCGACATTCGAAACGCGCCAGATAATGCCCGCGCATCGTGACGGCGAACCGAGCGTGCCAACCATGGTCAAATCCTTGGGCAGCGCGCAACATATCCACAATACCGGAGGCTTCAAGTGCGAGCCCGAATCATCGACACCTGCATCAGCGAAATCCGCAACGAGCATCTGGACGGCTTGCTCAGCAGGATCGCGACGACGACTTTTCCGGAGACATACCGCGTGATGCTGTCGTTCTGCATCCGGACCGACAGTTTGAAAGCGGCGATGCTCAGTACACTTGAATCAGGCAACACCTACGCATTCAAGACGCTGCTGCGATGTCTTTGCGAGCACTATCTCGAGTTTCTCTACATCTGGGTCCGCTTCACGCTCGAGAAGTCCGACGCTGCTGCGACGGAATACGATCGTTTTTGCGGCGCTCATGAGTTGCAAGATGGCCTCGATATCTTGACCGCGGCTGCGGCCGGCTCGCTTGTTTCGAGGAATGTTCCACTAGACTTCCGTACATTGATCGAGACCCATTACCCCGACGTCGCAAGGCTCGGGAGCGAGGCGCTCGCACATCGGGCCGAGCAGTTCCGCTGTCGCTCCATCGTTGAGTTCCTCGCGCGCGCCGACTCTGGCGTCTCGCCGGACGAGCTTCCGCTCCTGGATCGCGTCATCCCGACCCTCGCGCTACCGACGACATTTGACAAGGAAGGTCCATACATGGGTATTGGCCACGCCGACGAGTTGGAGCTCGGTACACTTCAGGACTCGGTCGACGACGCGGAACTCGTCGTCGCGCTTCCCGCGATCGTCTTCATGTTCACGGCACTTGCCATCTCCAGAGAGTATCCGGAACACGAGGATATAGCCCCCTCGATCTGCGCCTCGATTGAACGATCGGCACTCGAAAGCCGGTGTTGAATCAACGGCGCGCGACGCCGGCTCGCCGTCGGGGCATCGGGACGCATGGCCCGGTCGCATTCCAACGACAGACATGCGTTTCGCGGAAAAGCACGGCCAGTGCAGGTGCCGTTCGCCTGGCTCGCTCGGCTTCAGATGACGACGTCGAGCGGTCGCGACCATGGCTGCCGGCGCGCGCGACGAATCGATCTGGCCCCATGACGTGCCCCTTGCGCCATCGCTCGAACGGCTCGACTTCCCATCGCTGACGTGCTCGAAGACCACGGCAGCGCGCGGCAAGCACCTGCTCAGGGCATTTGCGGCTGCCTTCCGTTCCCGCGCTGATTGAAGCCGGTTTCAAACCGGTTTCAATTCCGCGCAGCTGCCGCCGTCCGCCGCAGACCTCAATTTGAAGCCGGTTTCAAACCGATTTCAATTGAAAGTACCCAAGACCAACCATCCCAGCCCTCCAGTTGAAACCGGCTTCAATTCGGCTTCAATGCATTTCGCATACAACGCAGTTTTATGCTTACCGGCAGCGCAGATTATCGTGAACTGAACATCCACGTCAACAAACAGAGGTAGCCACACCGAGGGCGCGTCCATAGAGCGCCGACGACCGCGAAGCGACCTTACAACGATAAATCAGCCCAATTTACAACGATCTTGTTGCGGTACCTCATAGACCCTTGGCCCTTTACCGCATAGGATGTGGGTTCCGAAGGTCTCCGGACCTCCACGGTTTCCGTGGCGTTGCGGTCGTCACCCGCATAAATGATCAATCCTGTTGTCCTTAGTCCGCCCCTGCAAAGCGGTGGCAGCGGTCCAGAACTGCGCCATCCCGGAGCGACGCGAGTCCCGCGTTGCCCTGTTCACGTGACCGGTCTCCCGGCATGATTGGCCGTCCAAACGACTCGATCGGTTGGCGACCTGATATCGTTGCTCGACGATGGTATCGATCCTGTCCCAGGCCTGCCCGACAGGCCAAACACCGTAACCTGTACCGGCATCGGAGCTGCTCGACGGCTCCCCGGTACAACTATGCACATGGAACCAGATTCCTGTGCCGGCTTGCTGGCCATGCGCCAGCGTCAAATGAAACGTGTACTGATGCGTCGCGCTACCGCATGTCGGTGCCTCGAGTCGCCTTGGACCCTAGAGGTCAGGCGCCGGGGTCGGCGTCGCATCCCGTCGTGGCTCCGGTGGTAGGAGCTGGGATAACGACGGCATACACCGATCCCTGTCCACCGAACCGAACGGCTTCGTGCCGTTCACCGCAGATGCCTCGCGCATCGCGGGAGATGCGCCGTGCGTAGCAATCCGCCGGCGTGTCAACGATTCATTTTGACGAACACCAGGCCTCACGGCCGAACTTATCCCGTCGTGCGCGCCATCGGGGCGCCGCGCACGACGCAAGCCAGCCCCGGTCTCCACGCCGCCGTCAGCACGGCGTGGCGGCTTGACTCGTGCCATGCGAATCGCGCAGCACGTCGCTGACACAACCTCCTGACGAGAAACCGGAGTTGGAAATGAAATGCATCAAGAAGGGCAGCAAGCGAGCTGGCCGCGACATCCCGCGTATGCCCCGACCGGCGGCGGCCGACATCGAACGTGACGCAAAGAACTGGAAGCCTGTTCTCGGGCGCATCATTGCCGAGAACAATTGGAAGCACGCGACCAAGGACAAGGGCGTGTCGCACCGAACCCAGGAGGAACGACGCGACGTTCTATTCCGCGTCTTCAAGCTCCTGCGCGACGCAGGATTCAAATTCGCTCCCTACGACCTGGGCGGGCGGCACATCCAGTTCCTGATGCGGTACTGGACGGCGGCGCCCGGCATTGAAGAAGAATTGAAAATACGAGGAAGCAAGCTGCCGCCGCCGCCCTCTCCGCTGAAGCCTGCCACTATTCAGTCGCTGTTGTCGACGCTGCGCACGTTTTGCCAGTGGATCGGCAAGCCGGGCATGGTCCGGTCAGCCGAACATTACGTGGACAAACACCTTGTCAAGCGCACTTGTAATGCGACGCGCGACAAGACCTGGTCAGTTGCCGGCGTTGACCGTGCCGCTATCGTCGCCAAAGTCACCCAGACTGATCAGGTGGTGGGCCTGCAACTGGAAGTGATGCTCGCGTTCGGGCTGCGGCGCAAGGAAGCCGTCATGTTCTGCCCGACCCTGGCTTGCGTGCCCGCCTATGCCCTGCCTGATGGCGAAACGTCGATGCCGTGTGTAGCCTTCCTCAAGGTCAAGCGCGGAACGAAAGGCGGGCGCGTTCGCTACGTGGCCATACGCAGTGAGATGCAACAGGACGTCTACCAACGGGCCCTCAAGGCCGCCCCGCATCAAGGCGCCCATATCGGCTATCCGGGAAAGACCCTGAAGCAAGCACTCGACAGGTTCACCAACGTGCTGCGCAAGTGCGGAGTCACGCTGGAGCAGCTCGGCGTCACCCCGCATGGGCTGCGGCACGAGTTCGCCTGCGACCTCTACTACGAACTCACCGATGCATTGCCGCCGGTTAAAGGGGGTGATCCTCACCTCTCGCGTGAGGTAATGGATGCGGCTTACCAGGAAGTGGCTCGGCAACTTGGGCATGGCAGGCCGCAGATTTCGGGTGCATATCTCGGCCCCCCCGTTCGCGTCCGACCGCCAATCTTTCCTGGCTCTGAAACTTAGGCCGTGCTCACGAGGCTTTATTGAATTGCATGCGACGGACCTGTCACAGCTTGCCTGGCATGAGCGCCAGCAGGCGATTCGAGCGGCAGCTGCAATGACTACGTGTCGCTTGCGTTCGACATTCCAGCTTTTACGCTCTGGTTGGACAGTACCCAGGCTGCGCGTAAAAGCGCGCAAAAAACTCGTGCTTTCAGCCTCGATCTCGGAGCAGTTCGGTTGCATGATCGAGCCAGGCCAGGCGACACATCAAACCAGCATATGACGACCACAAAGGTTGCCGAAACCGTTGCGGCATCCGCAACGCCAGCACTGGCTCTCGCCGGCGAATGAGCTTGGTACTCGTTTTACGATAACGTACCGTAACGTAACCGAAAAGATAACGTAACTGGAGGTCAGGATGGGCCGCACCGCAATGGTGAAATACGAACAGGTAGCCTCAGCTGCGGAGGAATGCAGATCCATCGGGCGAACGCCAACAGCCAAATTGATCCGACAGCTGCTTGGCGATGTGGGAAGCTACGGCACCATCCAGAAGCACCTCCTGGATTGGCAGTCATCCCGAGGAGAGGCGCCAGCGACGCGAATGCTCCCGCAAGAACTCCAGGAAGCGGTTTTCAGATTCGTTGACGAGGAAGGCTGCCGAATCAACAGGGCACTCAGGCAAGACCTCGAGAGCAGTAAAGATGCCCTGCGTGATCTCGCCGAGGACAGTGAGCGTTGGTTCGAAGATGCAGACCGACTGCGTGCGGAGTTGGTCACGCATAGCCGCGAGAAGGCGGAGCGGGATGGACGAATCGCTCGGCTGCTCGATGAGCTGGCCGCTACCCGCGAAGAGAGAAATTTTGAGCGTCACGACGCGGAGCGTGCTCGCCACGAGCTGGCGGTAGCACAGGCGCGCTTGGACACGCTGTTAACACTCGAAGAAGAGTATCGCAAGCTGCGCGCCGAATTCGAGGCCCAACGTGAAGCGTGCGCGCGCGCTGAACAAAACGCCGCCGTCCTGGCAGCACAGAAAGCGGGGCTGGAGGTGCGGCTTGCCGAGATCAAGGAAACTGACTCAGCCAAGGATGGTGCGCGCGGCGCCAGGGACGATGGGCACGGCGACAAACCAGCGCGCACGGCGCGAACAGCCACTGCACGCAGCAAGACAGTCCTTCGGACGAAAGATGGTCCGGGTACATCAAAACGAAAGCAACTGGACGAGACCAGTGCCGGGATCAACGAGGACTCCGAGGAAGACCCCAGACAGTGCAAGCTTTGCTGACGGCCCCGGCAATGGCGCAGCACATGGCGCGCCTGCCTGTGTCATACACGATCACCGTTGTTGCCGATCTAAATTCGCATGACATCAACAGCGGAACTGCCGGTGTTTCGGCAATCCCGCTGGACCATGCAGACTCGGAAAGCCCAACCTGAAGACGCAGCTCGTTACGGCGCAGGAACCCCCTGCACCTTCGGCGTGTACGCCGTATAGAAGATCGAGCCGGGCCACGACGGCGTGCGCACGTTGTAGCGGGCATTGGCGCTGACGTAGTTAGCACCGTCATGCCAGTCCCCGTTGCCGGTGTACCGGGCCAGGGCCGGATACGGATACACCGGGCGCGATGCCGTCTGGTTGCACGCGCTGTCGAGCTTTTAGGTCATGACCGAACCCGGCGCCACACTCTGCTCCACCCAACCGGTGATCTTCGAGACCAGGTCGATACTGTCGTCGCCTTCGCCACCGCCGCAGTGGGCCACGCCCGGCACTAGGTACAGGCGCGCGAACTCGTCGACCGTGCCCTGGCCCATCTGGCTCTGGCCGCTCACGATGTTGTAGCTGAACACGCCGGACTTCACCGGGACGGGCGCACTGGACGAGCCAGTTCTTGGCACCTCGACACCGACCCAGTTACCCTCCGAACCYGGTAGCGGACGGCCGATCTGCATCAGCGCGCCGGTCTTCGCATCGACCGGACCACCATAGATCCTGCCGGCGGCGACCACCTCGGCTTGAGTCAGGCACTGGCTCGTGTCTTGCGCACCGGCCGGGCACGCGATCGAGGCCGGATCGAAGTTGCAGGCGCGCGGATCGGAGATCAGGCCGTCCGGCGTGTCGGCGCAGGCAGCGAGCACGGCCTTGTGCAGCACGGCGACCTTGTCCGGATACAGAACGGAATTGCCGTTGCTGTCGCCGGTCGTGCTGTTGGCCACCACGCTCCAGCCGTGATAGACCGAGTTCTGGACCTGGAAGTGGGCAGCGGGCGCGCCGGCAGTGATGCCATTGTAGTCGTTCGGATAGCGCTGCGCGGCCATCAGGGCTTCACGGCCGCCATCCGAACAGCCGACGAAGTACGAGAACTTCTGTTCCTGGCCATAACAGGCCTTGATCAGCTTCTTCGCCGCCAGCGTGGTGATGTGCTGGCCGCGGTAGGCGAAATCGGCCCGCTTCTGCGGGTCGGTGGTCCAGCTCGGGTCGTTGCCTTGGTGGCCCATGTCGGTCGCCGCGGTCACGAAGCCGCCCTGCTGCACCAGCGGGCATATGTAGCTGAAGCCGAACGAACTCTGCTGGGTCGGATCGCTGAGATTGCCGCACAGACCGCCGCAGCCCAATGCCGCGAAACGCTGGGAAAGCCGTGGCGATTCAGTCCGGCCACCAAAATCTCCGCGTTATTCCACGATCCCGCCCAGTCCCTCAACAATTGGACGACACAACGTGCAAGGGTCAGGACGTTGTCCGCCGGCCCACGATATACCCCAGCGCCTCACCTTACTTCCTTCAGGCAACGCTCTCGCAATATTCTGTTCTGCATGCAACGGGCCGTTTACAACATTTACGTTCATTTCCCCAAGAGCACGCTTTTGTATCGGGCTTAAGCTGTTGCTCGATCCCGAGCCATACACGACACGCGTACCATCTGGTAACTCGACCTCCGCGAGTGCAACCGTGCTTTGCGTGCGGGTCATGGGCGAGCCCAGTCGACGTGGTGTCTTTATATCGCTTGGATTCATATGCGCGAGGTCGTGAACCTCACGGGCGGCGGCGCGCAAATTCCCATCGCCGCGAAGGCGGTAATCGATGCCTGCCTTGATGTTCTTTCCGCTTTGTTCAGCCGGCTTCAGGCGCTCCTCGGCTGCGCTCTCCTCGACTTTCGTCGATGCTGAACTTGGCTTAGAGGCTTCTCCTAGGGGCTTCGGAGTTTTTGGCGCAGACTTAGGGACAGCGGTATCTTTGCCTACGTTGGAAGGGTGTATCTTGGGTGGCGTCAGGTCCGCCACTGTAGCTGGCGAAGTTCGTGTCGACTTCACCATGCGCGACTCCATGATGTTCGACAACTGGCCTGCGCCCCCCTTCTCGACACCTGCTGCCACCTTCTCGCCCGCAATATCGGCTGCCGCCGCCTCGCTGAACAGGGCCACCAGCGCATCGAACGCTTCCAACGCCTTGTTGATCACGCCCTGGAATACCTGCAAGGCACCCTTCGCCGCATCGCGCAGTAGCCCAACGGCATCGACGAAAATTCCCTTGATCCAGTTGAACGCCTCCACGGCTTTGCCTGCCACGAACTCGGCAGCTTTCCCGACGAAGCTCGCCCCCTTGGACATCAGGGCTCCGATCTCCGCGCTAAAGACGAGCAGCAGTGCTTGCGCGATGAGGGTGCCGATGATCTCGCCGATGCCCTTCCCCATCTCGTAGAAATCCTTGTCGAGGAAATCGAATAGCGAATGCGCGGCGCCGGCGCCGATACTGCGCGCCTTCGAGAGCGCCATTTGCATCAGGCCGTCGAGAAAGCCCGAGAACTTCTGTGCCGCGCTCTTCGGATCGCTCACGAACGCTGCCAGCGATGCGCCCAGTTCGCCCATCAGTTCATTGAGTTTGACGGTCAGTTGGGCAATTCTGCTGCGCCGCTCGGCGCTGATGGCCACCCCAACCGGCGACCATTTCGCTAGCCATTCGAGCCCCATCCCGCCGAGCTTGACCAGTCCGATCACACCCTTCACCAGATCCGTGATCGGGCTGACGAGGCCGATCACCAGGCCCACCAGATAGCCGCCATAGAACTTGGCCGCGTTCCAGGGGCGTAGGAGTTCGTGAAGATGAGTCTTCGCGGCGTCGGCACGTCCTGCCTTGACATCGGACTTCAAGCCACCGACGAATCCCTCGAGGACTGCCTTGATGAAGGGCCACGACGCGTCGCTGGTCGCCTTCTGACCGATGGTGTCGATCAAGCCGGTTCCCAAGGAAAATTGCTCCTCCTCGGGCGCGCACTGGATGCGCTGCTCCGACAGCTTGGGCACATGCGATGCGTCCGGTTCGCGCGCATCACGCTCATGAACCGAATCGGCCGGATCGACTTGCGGATGGAGCGACGCGGCGGCCCAGTGCTGCTGCGCGACATGCCGCAATTCATGCTGCAGCAGCGCCTCGCCCTGCTCGGAACCCGGGTCGTAGCGCCCTGCTGCGAACCCGATATCGCCGCCGATCGTGAACGCCGCCGCGTGCAGCGATCTCGCGGCCCCGTGCGCCGCCGGCTCGTCATGCACGCGAACATGGCCGAAGCCGAAGCCATGGTCCGCGGCGGCGCGCTGCTGGACGTGCGCAGGCAGCGCCTTCCCGGTACCGCGGACTGCGTCGACCGCCCGCGCTGCTGTATCTTTTTGCACGTGTGCCCGCATGACCTTTTCCTCAGAACGACGGCAACGTCCCTACCAAATGTCGATTAGACGACTGCTACGCATCCTCACTCAGTGAACGAACGGCAAAGGCGGTTGCTGCGGCCGCCAATCCACCCCTGTCTTGCTTGCATTTTTTTCAGGATCCAAGAGTGCCTGTCCGGTGGCGCTGCTGATCATCTGCCTGATCGGTGCTTCAACCAGTTTCCCGAACTCGCTGAGGTTTCCGCCACTCCGCKCGTGCAGGTCTGAGAGCTGCGCCGGAGTAAATTGCCCGATCTGATAGGTCTTCGCCGATGAGCGTCCTTCACCGATAGGGCTCACTTTCAACTCCACCTTTCCGGAGACGCGGTCGTAGATCGCAACACCCTCGTAGCCGCCGCCCTCGGTGATAATCCCGATCGCGCCGTAGCTCGAGCGCGTCGGTTGCTCCAACTGCCTCCACCCGCCAGCCTCGTCACTCACAGGCTTGATCTCGACTTGTACCAGCAACGGCGGTTTTTCGGCAGCGACCAGGCCAATTGATTTCGGCGGACTGATCTTATGCGCGGCTACCGGCTTTGGCACAGGAACTGGCTTCGCCGAAGATGGCCCATACGAAAGAGCTTGCGACTTAACTGCTGTCATAGCCGACGTGTTCGCTTTCATTGCAGGCGGGACGTTTGGCATCTGCGAATTGCCAGCGACTGGTGCGGGTTTCTGCTGCTCTTGCGCGACGGTCGTGGCGCCCCAAGGGCTGATCGGCGTTCGCCCCGTAGTCCCAATGATCCCGCCGCGCTTTTCGATTAGGATCTCGCTTAACGCAGTGCTCGATGCAGCCCCCTTTTGGGCGCTTCCGGCAGCAGCAAGGCCCTGAGCAATAATCTGTCGCGCATCCTCCTGACCAGCAGCCTTTTTTTTCGCCACTTCTCGCGCGGCTCCAACCACAGCGAGGCTGACCATCCGATTTTCTTGATAGGCGTGTGGTAGCAGGACTTCGTCCAATACTTTCTGCGGCGTCCTATCAAATCGGTCTTCGTCGAGGTGCTCAAAGTCGTCTAAAGTCACGCCTTTTCTATTGAAGTAATTTGCCAGGTACTCGGGAGAGGTCATTGGGCCAAAACCTAGCTTTGCAATGACGCTCGGCACATCCCCGGATTGACGAATGATCGCCAGAATCTGCTCTCTGTTAAAAAGTAGATGCGATTTCATCGGGCCAGCTTCATCCTCCGGCGCGCGCTGGATGCACTGCTCGGACAGCTTGGGCACATGCGATGCAAGCGGTTCGCGCGCATCGCGCTCATGAACCGAATCGGCCGGATCGACTTGCGGATGAAGCGACGCGGCGGCCCAGTGCTGCTGCGCGACATGCCGCAATTCATGCTGCAGCAGCGCCTCGCCCTGCTCGGAACCCGGGTCGTAGCGCCCTGCTGCGAACCCGATATCGCCGCCGATCGTGAACGCCGCCGCGTGCAGCGATCTCGCGGCCCCGTGCGCCGCCGGCTCGTCGTGCACGCGAACATGGCCGAAGCCGAAGCCATGGTCCGCGGCGGCGCGCTGCTGGACGTGCGCAGGCAGCGCCTTCCCGGTACCACGGACTGCCGCGGCTGCCTCTGCCGCAGAATCTTTATGCACGCGGGCCTGCATGGCTGATTCCTCGGAATCGGCGCTAGCCGATCGGCGTCGTCACCGTCCCGGGCTGTGGTGCCGGCTCATGCGCGTTGATCACCGGGTCTCCGCATCGCCACCAAACCGGCGCCGGCGTGCGCACCATGCGCCGACATGCGCAGTTGTCGATGGAACCGACTTTGCCCTGTGCATCGACCTTGACGACCGCGAGCACCACCCACGGATCGCTCGGGCATGGCGGGCAGTCGGGAACGGCGGCGGGCTCGAGAAACGAGCCCATGCCAGGCGGATTGGCATGCGAGTCCGGGCAATTATCAAGCACACAGACCTCATAACCATCCTGCCAGCGCGAGTACTCGCAGCTGGTGTCGTCGCAACCACAGCCGACCGGCGTCACGCGCACCGGACGTGCAGGCACTTCCTTGTAGCGCACCGCAATATACAGTGGGGCGGCGGTGTTCCCGTTTGTGTCGACGGTGCGCTCGGGGCACAGCGGATCGATCACGATATCGTCGCAGGCATCGCCACCGCCCGCCGTCGTGCAGCGCGTGCGCAGATCGAAGCAGATGTCCTGCTCGATCACGATCTCGTCGCCGTACGGCCCCAGGATGTAGCCGGGACGCACGATCACCATCCACGGCTTGTTGCTCAGCGCGACCTTCGCGCCGCACACCACGCCCCAGCCGTGCAGGTAGCGGTTCATGCGGCGCAGCTTATTGCGGAAATACTCCTGGCCGAGCGTGAGGTCGTCGGGCGTGACCAGCTGGCGCGGAAAGAAGCGCGGGCGCTCGATGCTTCCGCGGCCGGTGACGCCACCCGCCGACGAGGTTGCCGAGGATCCGCACCCGCCGCCGCATCCGCACCCGCCCGTCGTATTGCTTGAGATTCTCGTGGACATGTCGCTTCCTTTCAGTACTTGCCGGTGCGCCGGTTCGAGGAGTCGTGGGTGAGCGCAAGCACCAGTTGCCAAAGCAGGTCGAGCGTGTAGACGATCGGCCGCACCTCGATATGGATGTCCCTGAGTTCAAGCGTCTTCTCCGCCTCGGGGAGATGAATGTTGGCCAGCGTGATACATCCCGGGCCGCTGTCGCAAACACACGTTTCGCTCACCCACGCGACCAGGGCGTGGTAATCGACGTTGTTGCCCTTGATGAGCCGTCCGATGGCAGGGTCGACCTCGATGTCGGGCGCCCTTCCCGGCTCCAGCGACAGCGAGTAGCCTTCGCGGACAGTGCCCGGGGAACAGCGCGTGGCGGTGTCGCAGCCGCCCGCCATCACAGGCTCGGGATCGGTCTTGCATTCCTCGTAGCAGATGACCAGGTGCACCCAGTTGTCGTCGCATGGGTCCCCGCCATTCCTGTCCCCATGATTGCCGGGCGAGACCTGGTCCGCGGGCGGACGCGCGGGGATCGCGAGCGGCTTGGAACGGGCCGGCACGACGATCTCGCGCCCCTGCTTGTCGAGCGCCAGGCCCGGCATCACGACGACGCTGCGTTCGCCTTCGCCAATGTGCACATCGAGCCCGCACACCACGCCGAAGCCGTCGACCAGACGGTTGTGCATCCACTGCTTGCGCTTGAAGTAGGCCTGCTCGGACTCGAAATGACGAACGTCGAGCAGTTGGCCATAGAAGTAGCGCGGACGGGTAAAGCTTCTCAGCGCATCGCATTCGACCGGATCGTCTGGCATATCGTTTCTCCTGATTCGCATTAAAGTTGTGCTCCCGCGCCTACGCGGCTGTCCACGCCGAGCCTGGAGCGCGGTTGCCCGCCCAGCACCAAGGGTCCATCGCCCAGTCTCCCCGGCTCGACCGGGCCACCGCCGAGCAAGGTGTCGATGCCGAGCGTGGCCTGGAAGCCCACGCGCAGGCCGGACTCGATCACGCACACCTCGTAGAGCGTGTGCGCCGGCTTTTCGCGCTCGACGATCGCGCGTACCTGTTCCAGCTTGCCGGCGCAATGCAGCTCACCCGGATAGAGCCGGACCAGGAAGCGATAGGCTGCGGCGTCGAACAGCGGCGTGCCGAATTCGTCCTCGGCGATCAGTTGCGAGTGGTCGAGCGTGGCGGTGCTGCCGACCACCGCGCCCTGGCTCTCGGCCGGTGCGAGCCCGGTGTTGATGCCGAGGATGGAGTTGGCGCCATYGGTCCAGCCGYCGGCTTCGCCAGGCCTGCAGGAAGCGGACGGCGCGGGCAGCACCCACCAGCCCATCGCCTGCAGCGGCTCGTCGATCAGCGCGCGCACGCCGGCCTCGTCGCGCAAGGCCTCCAGCAGGCCGGCGACCGTGCCGCGCCTGGCATAGCGCGCGTAGGCGCCGGCGATCGATTCGCGCTGCGCTTGTTCCTGCTGCACTTGCGGCAACGCCAGCGCAAGGAAGCCGGCCAGCCACGGCAGCGCGTCCGCGGGCGCCGCGGTCGGGGCGAGCAAGGCCGGCAGGTCGTCGATCTTCGCTTCCAGTTCATCGAAGAAGCTCTCGAACAGACTCAGGTAGCGCTGCAGGAAGTTGTCGCGTTTCGGGAGATCGTCGCGTTCCGGAAACTCGCGATAGATCGCCGGCAGCGCCTGCAGGTAGCTGGACTGGTCGAAGTCGACCCGCGCCTGCGACAGCGCCGGCGTCGCGTGCAAGTCGCTGGAGAAGCGCGCCCCCAGCCACAACGCCTCCTTCGCGCCGCGGACCAGGTCGATGAAGAAGTTGGTCACGTCGTTGCCGACCGCACGCCATGGCGCGTCGAAGCTGCCGTCTTGCGAAGGCGGTGGCGGTGGCGTTGCGCGCGCGCCGGTAAAGACGAAGAAGTTCACGTGGCTGCCCGCGGGCAGGTCGATGGCGGCGTGCAGGCGGTTCCATTCATGCGCGAGCGTGTCGAAGACGATGGCGTCGCTCCACAGCCAGCCTTCGGCCGCATGGCTGGCGTCCAACCGCAACTCGAACGGCACGATACCGCCACCGGGGGACGCCAGCAGGCTGCCCGCCCCGTCCGGCGCCAGCGCAGCCGCGAACCCTTCATAGCCTGCCGCATCGCCCGCGTAACGGTAGCTTCCCGCCTGGTCGCGCTGCCAGACGGCGATGCGCCGGCGCCCCGGATCAGGCACGTAGATCGTCCCATCGATCACCGTGAAGACGCGCGCGTCCGCGACGCCGGTCGCAACCACCTCCAGCAACGCATCCTGGGAAAACACGCACAGTTCATGCGTCGACAGGTCGAGCACGAACACCCGCGACGCTTCGCAGGCGACCGCGCCCGGATCGTCGGCATGGCCGCTGGCGCGCACCATGTCGCCGAACGCCGCCACCCTGTCTCCCGTGTCGGTGAAAAGTTCGACCCGCCGGGCGCCGGCATCGGCCACGTACAGCCGGCCCGCGTCGTCCAGCGCCACGGATCGCGGCGTCTCGAACCCATCCAGCACTTCCGACAGCGTCATCGAGTCCAGGTCGACGATCTTCACGCAGTGGTTGCCGGCATCCGCGATGTACAGCGCATGGCGTCGCGGCGCGATCGCCAGCCCCGCAGGCCGGTCGAGCCGGGTGGCGCCGGCTCCGCGGCCGCCGATGCACGGCGCTGGTTCGACAGCCCCGAAGCAGCCATCGATGCGCCAGACGGTGTCGCTTGTCGGATCGGAGAAGTACACCGAACCGTCCGCATCGGCGGCCAGTCCCGCGGCCGGTGGCGCCGCATCCTGCAGTGCCGGCATCGGCGCCATGCTGCCCTCGAACGCGGGCAGCCCCGGCAGGCGCAATGCGCCATCCTGGCCGAGCACGAGCCCCTGCCAATGGAAGCGCGGCCAGGCGCCGTCGTCGTTCAGGTAGCGAAAGGGGCGGATATCCTGGGCCATGGCATTCAACTTTCGACGCCGATCCAGTCGATGCTCCACTGGTCGACCACCTTCTTGGTCAATTGATCTTTGAAGTCGCTCGCTTTTGTCGGATCGGGATCCTCCTCCGAGGGCGGGAACTTCGACAACAGAGAGTCCGGTACGAGCAGCGAGAATGTGAATCCCGATGCGTTCGCACCCAGCAGCATGACGAAGCCGTCGAGCAGCCTCGCCACCTTTTTCGTGCCCACGTCGAAAGTGAACTCGCGGCTGCCCATCACCTGCGCGCTATAACTCGGCGTGGTGCGGAAAGCGGCCTTCGTGGTATCGACGTCGGCGACGATCTGTACACCGAAACCCGAGGCGTCCGCCAGCTGCACGCTCCAATCGACCTTCCCCACGGTGCCACTGAAGGCATAGGGCTGCGCCGCCGGCCTGGCATTGCGGCGCTGCGCCAGCGAGAGCGGTTGCTCGAGCTTACAGTTGAGCACCTGGGCGCGTGCCAGCCGCAGGAAGGCGCCACTGGTGAGCGCATCCCGCAGCGCCTCGTTCTCTTTCGTGGGCAGGCGGTCCGGCGCCGGTCCGAGGCGCACCCAGCAAAACATCGGCGTTTCACGCAGGCGGATCGCGCCTGCGGCCGGTGTGCCGCAGACACCCTGGCGCGTCTCGGCCACGTTGAGCGCACGTTCATCCGGATAGGACACGGTCAGGTCGAAGAAAACCGGCGCGCCGAAGTTGTCGCCCGCGACCGGCGGTACGGCCAGCACCATGGTTTCGGTCAGCACGATTTCGCGTCCGCTCGAATCGATCGCGTAGCCGGGCTGGATCGACACCTCCCGGTCGCCTTTGGCGCCGCTCACCGCGAAACCCGCGCCGATGCCGGGCTGGTGCAGGCTCTGGTTGTGCAGCCAGCGCATCTGGCGGTTGAATTCCTCGACGCCCTGCAGGTCCGAGGCGAACAGACGCTGGCCATCGAAGAAAGTGCTGCGCTCCACGAAACGGGTGTCACCGATGATCGACATGGTCAGGAGTCCTCCAAAGAAGTTGCCGGCGAGGCGGATCCGCAAGCGTCGCAGGGCGCCTGCGCGGGGCAGTCGTGGTCCACCGCAAACTCCTGCTGGCAGCCGATCCAGCGCACCACCACTTGCTGTTTCCGGGCGAACGTGGCGAAGGCGCGCGGGAAGTCGGCGTTGAAGCGCGTGATCAGGGACAGCGTCTCGGGGCGGAAGCGATAGGGTTGCGTGTCCTGGATGAAGAACAGCAGGTGACCGCCCGTCGCGCCCTGGATGAGCGGCCACACGCCGCGCGACTGGTACCGGCCGGAGAGAAGGTCCAACCCATAGGCGGTCGCGGGTAGGTGGTCGTCGAGTCCTTCGAGCGTTTCCATGCGCACCACCGGCTGCCATGCCGGGAAGGCCAGCTGCTGGATCGCGGGAAGGCTCACCGCGGCCGGGCCGATGATGCCGCCGTCGATCCAGCCCCGGCCGACGATCCCGTCACCGTGA
Source organism: Massilia sp. P2_C2 (assembly GCF_056404615.1). Lineage (NCBI taxonomy): Bacteria > Pseudomonadati > Pseudomonadota > Betaproteobacteria > Burkholderiales > Oxalobacteraceae > Massilia > Massilia sp. P2_C2. Next base: position 16,492 of record NZ_JBFUDR010000033.1, read on the forward strand.
TCCAGCCCCGGCAACAGCGTGATCACCTTGCCGTCGATCTTCTCCACATAGCCTGGATTCGAGCAGTCGGCATGGTGGAGCAACGGACCCACCACATCGCCTTCACGGAATTCGACGTCGCCATCGACCTCGATTTGCGCCTGCTTGGCTCCGGTGACGAGTACCATGTCGCGCCAGTGCACCGTCGCCAGGCGGTCGCCCGGCGCCAGCGTTCCCGGCGAGTCGGACAGCACTACCTGCGCGCCGTCGATGCTCACGACCTGCACGACGGCACCCGCCCCGGCGGCAGGCACACGCATCACGCAATCGCCCGGGCTCAGTGCGCCGGGTTGGCCGATGGCGACGACTGCCGGCTCGGCGTCCTGGGCAACGACGGTGACGATGCGCGGGAAGCGGCCCACCGCAAGCGTGTCCAGGCGCGCCGCACCGGCCAGCGATCCGGCCAGCGTCAGGGTCTTGCCGGCCACGCTTGTCACCGGCACCGCCGCCACGAACTCGTCGACCGTGCGCAGGGCTACGAAGTCGCCGGCCAGTGCCGCCCCGGCGCGGCCGACCTTCACCGTGTCCGGATGCCCGGGATCGAACACATCGACCGTCGTTGCCCCCTGCCAGTTGACACCGACGAGCACGGACGTGGCGTCGACGCCCAGCCGCGCACCAAGCTCCCTCAACTCGAGTTGCTTCTTTTTCTTGTCGATCTGCTCGACGACAGCGAGCTTCGAAGTGTCGTCGGCAGCGGCCACGAAGTCGCCGACACCGAAAGGACCGACCGTGTCGAGCTCGACGATCCTGCCGTTCCTCGCCTGCAGGCTTGCGATGGTAATGCCGGCGGCCAGCGGTACGACGCCCTGGATGACCGCGATGTCGGCCGCCGGCGGCACCGGCTGCACCTCGATGGTGGCGCCGCTGCGGTTGACGACCTGCGACGTGGCCGCCAGGGGCACCTTGTCACCGTCCAGCAGCACGATCGACATGCCGGTCGCCACGGCGTGCGTGGCCGGCACCAGCTCCAGCACCAGGCTGGCACCGTCGGCCGACACCGCCGCCGTTTTCACGGCGACGCCGGCGTCCATGCGCGCGATCATCAGCGCATCCGTCGCGACCCAGCCGGCGAACGGTTTGCCAACGGTGAGTTTGCCCTTCGACACGTGGTCGATCATGGCGCGCGCGCCGTCGGCAGTGCGTTGCAGCAGGTCGCCCTTCCTGACCGGCAGCGTGGCCGTAAACGCGGCGACCACGGTCGGATCCTCGGGCAGCACCTGCTGCACGGAGGCCATGCGCGGGAGGTTGGCAACGGCAAGCATCGTTTCGCCCGCCTTCACCGGCAGCGCCGCCGCGAGCGTCAGCTTGTTGGCCGCGATCTTGTCGATCGCCACGACCGAGCCGGCACGGGGACGCAACTGCGCGACCATGTCACCCACCTTGAACGACACTTGCTGTTCCACTGTCACCAGCAACCGGTCGCCGATGCCGCGCTCGATCGACGACACCCTGTCCGTGCCGCTCCAGGCGTTGTAGCGGCGGCGCCCGATTTCCGTCATCAGCAGGCGGAACGTAAAGCCGTCCACCGTCGGATCGGCGACGTGCGGGAAGAACGCCGGTGCGAAATCGGCGGTCTTCAGGTCCCAGGCCGGCGCCTGCAGGCTCGCGATGTAGCGCGGAACCTGGGTGAAGCCGCTGGCCGAGGTGTCGATGTGCGTCTGCACCCCGACGACCTGGCTCACGATGCCGCCCCTGCCGTCGGGTCGCTCGACCACCCAGGGCTCCCAAGGGGTATCGCCCTGGACGGTTGCGCCCGTCGCCAGGCGCGGCCGCGCGAGCGGCCTGGCCTGCTTCGGCACGAAGCTGTCGTCGAGCGTGCCGTTCGCGAACACGGCCAGGATCACTTCGCTGGCGGGATCGAACGACGCGGACAGGCCCCAGGTCAGTTGAACGTCCTGTTCGAGCAGGTGTGCGTCGGCCGCCACGCAAACGGCGTCGCCAGGTGTAGCGCATGAGCGCGCCGCCGCGGCCTTGTATTTCAGGCGCAGGATCTGCAGGCCCGGACCAGCCGGCTTGTCGATGCTGCGTACGCGTTGCAGGATCAATTCGCGGCCGCGACCGTCGTACGCCAGTCCGCACGCCACCTCGATTTCGCGGGGATTCTTCTCGGACAGCCTGGCGGCGAGCCCGTAGGCCACGCCACCCGTCGAGTGCAGCGCGCGGTTGTGCAGCTGGCGGCGCAAGGCGTCGAAGCGCTGCTGGTCGCGGGCATCGATGCTGCGCAAAGTCTGGCCCTGCCAGTAGCGCAGCCTGTCCAGCTTGGGTCCGTAGGGTGTCGACATGGTCAGGCCACCTCGATGTGGTGCGGGCCCGCGGCGACCAGCCAGGTCGGGCGCAGGCAGAGATTGCCGCAGGTTGGTGCGCAGCCCTCGGCGGCCAGGTCCAACGACAGCACGTGGTCGACGCCGGGTGTCTGGTCGATGACCTGCATGACCTCGGCGCGGAAGACGTCGCGGCCCAGCGGCCAGCCGGTGCCATCGGGCCCGCCGGCCAACGGGTCGAAGAAGGCGTCGAGCGCCTGCGCAACTTGCGCGGAAAGCTGCCGCTTGTCGACGCCGTCGAAACATTTGAGCGTGGCATGCACCGTCACCTCGAGGTAGCGCGGGCCGGCGACAACGACCCGCGTCCCGATGGTGCGCCGCGCCTCGATGTACGCGGCGATGCGTTCGATGAATCCGGCGCCCGGCATCGGGCGCGCAAGCGGCAGCGTCGGCAGCACGATCACCGTGACCATGCCGGGCGCGCGCACGCATTCGAGTGCGGGAAAAAGGTTGGGCCGCGCGATGGCGCGCGCCACGCGCACGCCCGGCGTCGCACGTGCGATGGCCTCGAAGTCCTCGGCGGTCACCGCGCGCAGCCGGGCTTCGCGCAATTCGATTGCGCGCCCGAGGGCATGCGCGAGCGTCTCGGCCGCGGCCGCGGCTTCGATCCCGACCGGCGCTTCGGCGGCGATGCGGCCGATGGCGCCGGCGCCGCCGAAAGCCCGGTTGTGCGGCGTGTCCGCCAGGCCGGCCAGTTGCGCCAGCGCGGGGACCGGCTGGGCGGCTTCGTAGCTTGCAAACAACTGGCAGCCGGACGGCAGCACCCTCCCCTTCTCGCCATCGCCGACGGTGACTTCGCCGCGGGTCGGATCGAGGCGGATGTGCGCATCGTTGCGCGTGGATGCCGCGAAGTCGTCGACCTGCGTCCATGTCCGGTAGCGCTCGCCTTCGACGCTGAACAGCCGCACGCTCGATTCGACCAGCGGCCGCTCGTCCAGGATGAAGCGTTGGGCGGGCTCGCCGGTGCCGATGCCTGCGAGCGCGCCTTCGATGACGAGCAGGCCTGCCGTGGTCGCGGTCGCGGCCTGGTAGGCCAGCACGACGAGGGCCGGGGCGCCGGGCGTGCCGTCCACTGCCAGCGCGACAATCTGGCCCTGCTCCACCGTGAGCCGCAGCACGGCGGACTGGCCCGGCGTGAGGCTGCCGCTCGCGACGGTACCGGCCCTGATCGGCCACGAAGTAATCGCCGGCACCGACTGCACCAGCTCGACGCCGTTGGCGAACAGCCGGCTGGCGCGCGGCGCGGCATCGAACGCGCCTTGCCCGAAGCGGCAGCGTACCCAGTAATACGGTTGGGCGACGCGCCCCAGCAAGGCGGGTTTCATCGCCTGCGCCGGCCGCAACTGGACACTGCCGGCCAGGCTGAAGGCGCGGGTGTCGTCGATCGCGTCGAGCGCGCGCCACACGCCAGATGCGCCGGCGTCGGCAAGGTATTCCCACAGCACGCGCGCACCATGGTGCACCCGCGGCCCGGCGCCGTCCCGGTGCGCCGCGATGCGCGCTCGTTCGGCCGCGCCGGCCTGTTCGCCTTCGATCCCGACATGGAGCCGGGTCCAGCTGCCGACAGGCAGGGCCTGGTCGAAGCCCAGGTAGAATTCGGCGCCGGGCGTCGGATCTTCACCGAACAGCGCGATGCTTTCGCGCCGCATCCATGCCGCCGTGCAGTTCTGGAAGCCCGTGGCGTCCTTGCGCTGGAACGCACGCAGGCTCGCGGCGGCCACGTCGACCGGCGCCGTCGAGCGCAGCAACACCGCCGTGCCGTCGACCAGCGTGCCGGCGAACTGGCTCCCGGCGGGCAGCGCCACCGGCCCCGCGCCCGCGGTGATGCGCAGCTCGCTCGCCACGGTGGCGGGACGTACCGGTGCGGGACGCACGCCCATCAATGCCAGCAGGCGCAGCTTCTGCGCGCCGGTCAGGCGGTTGAGCCGGTAGATGTCCATCTCCGTTACCGAGGCCAACAGCTCCATCAGCGTGATGCCGGGGTCGGAGGCGTTATGATCGGTCCACTCCGGCGCGAACAGCGGAATCAGCGCCCGGCCCTGCTCCACCAGGTCCGACCAGCGGCGATCGTCGAGATTGGGCAGCATGATCGACATGGTTCAGGCTCCCGATTCGTCGATGCGCAGCACGATCGGTCCGGCCGCGACCAGTTCGTGGTCGGCCACGCGCACCGACTCCCCTTGCGGCATGCCGCCGACCACGAGCACCAGCGACTCGATGTAGTCGACGCCCGGCACCCGTTCGAGCTCGGCCGCCACGTCGGACATGTAGACATCCCGGCCCAGCTCCCATCCGGTTCCGTTCGGGCCGCCCAGCACCGGATGCAGGAAGCGTTCGAGCGCATCGCGCACCCGATTCTCCACCGCGCCAGCCTGGCTGGGATCGCTCGGCGTGATGCTGGCGGCGACCCCCACCGGCAGGTAAGTCGGGCCGATCACGCGAATGCGGCGCAGGGCTGCCAGCTCGGCCGGGGCGCGTGCCTCGATGTATTTGCGCACCTGCTCGCGCAGGCCGAAGGACGGATAGGGCTGGGCCTCCAGGCTGCCCGGCACGATGAGCACCGTGACCCATCCCGCGCGCGTATTGCCGGATGGGCTCAGGCCGGGAATGGCGCGCACCATCTTCACCGCCGGCGAAGCCTGGACGGCCAGCGTCTCGTAGTCGGCCGGCGCCATGGCGCGGCCGCGATGGCGCAGCGTGCGCGGACCGCGCTCGAGCACCGCCGCAGCCGGTTCGCCGTCGGCGCCGCCTTCCGCCGCGCGCGGATTGAAGACATCCTGGATGCCCGGCACCACGCCCAGCAGCAGCTTGATCGCGCCCGCTGCCACGTTGCCCCTGGAGCCGCCGCCCACGCTCACCTCGCGCACCAGGATGGCCGCGCCCGCCGGCGGCACGCGGCCGTTCAGGCCGTCGCCGAAGTCCACGCGTCCGCTGCTCGCATCGAGCGCGTAGTGGCGGTCTCGCGGCGCCGAAAAGAACAGCTGTTCGCGCCGCGTCCACAGCACCCAGGCTTCGGTCACCTGCTTCTGCCGGTTGCGCACCAGGCGCAATGGCCCGAGCGCGACCTGGGGATCGGCCGATTCGCGTGCCAGCAGCTGCTCGAACCGGGCCAGCACGCTGCCGTCGCCGTTCCACAGTTCCATGGCGAGGATGCGCCATTCGACATTGGCACGCGCGCCGCCCAGTTCGCGCACTTCGATGCGCTCGCCGTCCAGCACCGGTGTCTGGGTCAGGGCGAAACGCTGGTTGGGCGTGCCGTTGCTGGTGCCAAGCGGCAGGTCGCGCAGCGTGTGCCGCTCCGAAGCCCACACCGCATTGGGATGGAGCGCCGTCAACACCGGTTCGCCCGGCGGGCCATCCTCCTTCAGCCGCGCGCGCAGCCAATGGAGCGGCGCATCGAAACGTGCCAGTTCGCTGTCGTCCGGCTGCGCGAGCACGTTGACGATCCCGGCGCGGCGCAGGTAGCCGGTTTCGTCGTCGGCCGGCGTGCGGGTCCAATCGAGTCCGTCCCAATAGTCCCACACGAGCGCCGGACCGGATGGCGCATCGGGGGATTCGACGACATCGAAGAACAGCCCGAGCTGGTCGACCGGCGGCTTCTTGTCGAATCCGAGATACAGCGCGGGCGTCAGGTCGCGCACGCGCGCGAACGGCGCGAACGTCGTTCCCGGCCACATCGCCTCGGCGGTGCGATCGGCGTAGGCGAAATCGTTGTACGCCAGTACGCGTTCGGCGTGGAACGGCCCGTGCTGCCACGTGTAGCCGATCGCGAAGGACGCCAGGACCGGTGGCTGGGCGGCGACGTAGGTGAACGTATTGTCGCTGCCCGTCGCACCGGTCTTGAACGTGATGGTCTTCTTGAAGCCGTACGAGCCGCTCTGCAGGCGCACGCGCACCCAGCGCGCCTCCTGCTGGTTGACTTTGACCGGCGCCATGTCGACCGGTACGGTGAACTCGACCACCTCGGTGCGGTCGAGGTCGAGCCTGGAATTGGCGAAGTTCGACGTCACCACGAGCGGCGCCCACGTGCGGCTGTTCCAGTACTCCCAGTCGACCTGGTGCGTGAGCCTGGGCGCGTCCGCGACCGCGCCTTCGTCCTGGGGCGAGAGGGTGCGTGCGATGTAGATGCGGACCTTGGCCAGCGGCTTGCCGAAGGCTTCCTCGCTGGCGAAATAGAACGCGGAGCCGGGCTGCGGCTGCTGGCCGAGCGGATAGAAAGGCTTGCTGAGGTCGAGCGCCGCCGCGTCGGCGAAGGCTTTGTCCGGTGCCAGCCCTTCGACCGCCAGCGTCACGTCGACCTTCGGCCGCGCCGCCGATGCCGCCTGCGCCGGCCGGCGCAGGGCGTCGGGCGCCGAGAAAGTCACGCCGGCGAACGTGGCGTCGAACAGATAGGCGCGGCTGGAATCGACGTTGGGGATCTGGTAGACGCCGTCGACGCCGGTGGGCGAGGACGTGTACGCCGCCGGTGCGGCATCTGCCGTGCCGTTGGCGTAGGTCAGGCGGACTATCGCCCCCTCGACGGGCTGGCCGGCAGCATTGCTGACCACCCCGGCCAGGCTGCTCGGCTGGTTCGGCATCGACACTGCGGCCTCGGCGGCATGCAGCAGCCGTAGGACGCCGTCCTGCGTGGGCGCGGCAACCGCCTTGCCGACGGCGATGCGACCGCGCAGTGCGCCGTTGACCGTGCTCGACAGGCGGACGGTGTCGACCTGCGGCAGCGACTGGCCGGGGTCGGGCGGCAACGGCTCGGTCAGGCGCGCACGCAGCCAGTAGCCATCGATGCCGTCCACTCTGGTCTTTGCAGCCGACGCGCAGTCGGTCACGAGGATGAAACTGCCGCTCTGGGTGAATCCGTCCGTGCTGTCGAGCCTGGCGCCGGCGGTTCCCCCGCATTCGAGGTCGGTGCCGACGAAGCCGCGCCAGGTCGCGCCGTCCCAGTATTCCCAAGCCACGCCGAGGGGGCTGGTGGCGCCCTGCTGCAGTTCGAGTTCGATCGTCAGCTGCACTTTGCCCGACAGGGCGAGCAGCACCGGATGCGACAGATACAGGTGATGCGGCGTCGGCTCGAGCAGGCGCGCGGCGAACGGCGCGACCGGCTCGCCGCGCAGGAAGGCCGCGCTGTGGTCGATATACTGGTCGCGGCCCGGCCACAGGCTGACCACCTGCACGATCTTGCCTGCCGTGACGCCGACCGCACGTTCCGTTTCGTAGATGATTTGCTCGCTGCCGGCGAGCGGCGGCGCCGCCACCGGTGTGCGCGCCGGCGCCGAGCCGCCGCTGGCCTGGTCGTTCAGCCTGAACACGACCGGCGCACGCGCGGCCTGCGCCGGAACCAGGCTCAGGCCGGCGATGTCCAGGAAGCCGAGCTGGAGCTTGGTCGGCACCTGCTCCAGCCGCTGGGCCAGCGCTTCGAGATAGCGCGCGGCGATCGCCGCGAGGCCCGCGCCCGCGCTCTTGTCGCTGGCCAGCCACTCGGGCGTGTAGCCGGCTCGGCGCGCGAGGATGGCCGCCAGCAGCGCCTGGGCGTCGCGACGATCCAGTTCGATGGCAGGCTTGGTTTTCACTGCGCGGACCCTTCCTCGAGATAAAACGGGTAGACCAGGTTCGCGTGCGAGTTCGTCGCGCGCACCCGGTAGCTCATCCCGATCAACACCTTGCCTGGATCGGCCGCGTCGGCGGTGGCGGTCACGTCGTCGACGTCGATGCGCGGTTCCCAGTCGGTGAGCGCCTCCAGCACGCGCCGGCGCAAGGCCTCCAGCGTCGCGGGGTTGAGCGGTTCGAAGACGAAGGCGGCCAGCCCGGCGCCGAAATCGGGCCGCATCGCGCGCTCGCCGGGGTTGGTGCCGACGATGATCAGGATGGCCTGGCGCACGTCTTCATCGTAGGCGGCGGTCGCCGTTTCCCCGGATTCGACGGAGACCGGAAAACTCCAGCCTCGGCCGAGGAATGACGCGGTCGGGTCGGTGCCGGCCATCGCCTCAGCCTCCGATTTCCACCATCGGGCACCCCGCGATGACGGGTGCGCCGCAGCCGCTCATGTCGCCCATGCGCGCCGCCGGCCGGTTGCCGATCAGGACCGTCGCGCTGCCCGTGACGATCGGCGTGGGCGGATGCGGGCCGGCCAGCGGCGGCATCGAACACGCATGCATGTCGCCCATGACCGCGGCGGGCACGCCGCCGATGAGCACTGTCGCCACACCCGGGCCGGTGATGACGCCCGGGTGGGCGGTGGGGTCGCCGACGCGGGCTGCTGGGGGCATCGCGCTTCCTTTCTCAGTTGAGCTTGATCGGCAGACCCTGCACCACGCAGGGTCCGGAGGACTGGATGTTGACCAGCGCGCCCTTGATGTCGACCTGGGTGCCTTCGAGCGCGATCTGCAGGGCCTTGAGCTCGATCTTCACGGCCGCCTGCAGTGTGATGGTCTGGGTGGTGTTGTCGAGCGCGATGGACAGCGTGCCCGCCGTGTTCTCCAGCTTGATCTGCAGGGGATCAATGGTGACCTTCTGCATGGTGCTGCTGGTGATGGTGATCGATTGCTCGAGGTCGTCCAGCTCGATCTCGTGGCCCAACCCGCCCGCGATGCCGGTCTTGATGACGCGCTTGGTGAGGAAGTCGGTGGGCAGCGTGAGCGGTGGCCGGTCCTTGGTGCTCCACAGGCCGCCGAGCACATAGGCCGCGCTCGAATCGTTATGGGCAAAGGCGACCAGCACCTCGTCGTCGATCTGCGGCACCCACACGACGCCGCGGCCGGAGCCGCCGCCGATGGTGGCCAGGCGGCACCACGGTTCCAGCGCCGGCACCGACGTCACCCGCACCTGGACCCGGCCCTCGCCGAGCGCATCGAGGTTGTTGGTGACCACGCCGGGCGCGATCGCGAAACCGTCGGCCGGTGCCTCGCCGCCGAACAGGTCGAGTCGTGCGAACAGCTGTTCATCCATGGTGGACTCCTTTGCTCATACGGTAAACTGACCCTGCAGCCGCACCAGACCGCCGCGGCCCCTGGGCACGGGAATCGAGCCGAACCAGACCTCCTTGCGGGCCTGGAAGCTGGTACGGTAGCCGCCGCCGTCGATGGTGTGGGTGGCCGACGTGATGCGGTACAGCCCGCCGAACTGGTCGCCCAGCCCTTCGAGGTTCACCACGCGGCTGGCCTTGATGCGAGGATCGCCGACCGTGCTGCCGGACCCGGTCAGCCGGTTGTTCAGCTTGGGTAGCAGTTCGGTCAGGATCTTGCCCGGCGCGGAAGCGTAGCTGGCCGGCTTGATCGTCTTGACCTTGCCCGGCGCCAGCAGTTCGCCGAGCTCGCCGCCCGGCGCGATCGACAGCTTGAACATCGCGCGGTCGTAGTCCCAGTTCAGCGCGATCACGAACTCCATCTTGAGGCTGTCGACCCAGACCCGCGCGGCCACGCCTTCGATGTCTCCCACCGTCGTCAGGCGCGGCGTGAACTCGGCCAGCGAGGCTCCCCATTTCAGCGTGAGGCTGGGCGCGTAGTCCTGGATCAGGAACTGGAACTTGAGGACGCGCCCGTGCGGCGCGGCCGTGTGGTCGATGTACATCTGCCAGCCGTTTTCCTTGGCGACTTCGGTCAGGAACTGGAAGTCGTCGACGCCGCTTTGCTTGCGCACCGCCTTCTGCGCCTCCTGCGGATGGCTCAGGAAGCTGGCCAGGCCGACCAGCGTCGACAACGTGCCGCCCACCGGGTCGAGCTCGGGAATGAGCGCATTGGTGCCGGCGACGAGCGCCGCCACCGCGGAATCGGGCAGCGGGAAATTGCCGACCGAGGGAATCTTGATCCGGAACGAGCGGTCCTTGGTGCCGACCTGCAGCCGCTGCAGGTAATCCTGGGCGGTGAGCCGGATCATCGGTATGCCGCTCGAGGGGAAGGATGGCTCGATACCCGTGATCTCGCCCACGAATACTTCCTCCAGCGGGCCGGGGGCATAGCCGATCGACAGGCGCAGCTCCTGGTTCACCTGCAGCAGCGGATGGTCGAGCCATTGCAGGGACGTGTTGGCGATACCGATTTCGACACGGTCGGCGCCCTCCATGCCGTCGGTGTGGCTGATGGAGACGATGGAACCGCGCAAGGCGGCGGGAATCGCGTTGCCGTCGATACTGATCGCGAATTCGGGAGCGAGGCGCATCAGGATGTCACCTCCCCCGTGACGGGATCGGTGAAGGGCAAGGCCGGCACCCTGATCTCCTGTCCCGGCGCGATGTCGCGCGGATTGTCGATGCCGTTCGCCGCGGCGATCGGGCGCCACAGCGCCGGGTCCTCGTAGAAGCGGAAGGCGAGCGCCGGCAGGGTGTCGCCGTGCTGCACGGTATAGCCCTTGCTGAAGTCCGCGGTCTGGCGGTTGACTTCCTTGGCCTCCCGTTCGAGATCGATGAACTCGCTGAAGCTGACGCCGATGCGCGCCCGCGTGGGCCGCCCGTCGTCGAGGAACTTGATGAACTTCTGGTTGGCGCGTACCAGCACGCAGCGCAACTGCAGCGAGCCCCAGGCCACACGCAGCACGGGTGGCGCATGCAGTTCGGAATCGATCTTGAGCAGGTCCACCACCTTCTGCGTTTCGGCACGCACGTCGCTGCGCTGGTCGGTGGTGTCGAAGAACAGTTCCATGTCCAGCGTGCGCACGTTGCCATGCACGAACTGCAGGATCGGCGCACCCAGGCCAGGGATCGCCTGCGTGGCATAGTTGTTGTCCTTGTTGAGGCTGTATTCCTCGGGATTGAACATCACGTCGACGCGCCTGCCCGTGTGTTCGACCGTGATGCTTGCCTTGGCGAGCGCCATGGTTCAGGTCCTCCCCATGCGTTCGCGGTAGGCGACCAGGCGGCGATCGATCTGCTGGATCACCATGCCGGCGAGCGCCTCGACATTGATGGCCGCCTGGGCAACCTGCGCGGCGCCCGCCTCTTCCCGCTGCGTGCCGGCCGGCGCAACGGCGTCGACGCGGTGCGGTTGGCCGCCCGCCGCTTGCGCCACGGCCGGTTGCGGCCGCGCCAGCACGACAGCGTGCGCGGCAGGCCTGGCATCCTCGCGAACGGCGTTGCGCCTGATGCGCAGCGCAGTGGCGGTAGCCTGCGCGGCAACCGGCGACGCCCACGTCGCGCGCCGCACCGACAGGCGTGCCGGTGCGCGCCCGACCGGCGCCGGGCGCGCCTGATCGCCCCTTCGCAGCACGGGTAGGACGGACGCCAAGGTCGGCGCGGAGATGCCGGTGCCGCGCGCACCGTGCCCTTCGGTGCGCGCGACGGCGTGCACCGTCGCGGTGACGGCCGCCGGCCACGCGCGCTTCACCCCGTCCGCGAACATGGTGTGGCGCAGAATCGGCGCCGGCACGGGCCGCATGGCCGCCACGGACCGCGGCGGGACGGCAACGCGCAGGTGCAGATGGAGGCTCGATCCCGCGTGGATGTGCAGCGCCTGCGCAGGCGCGCCATGCGCGCGCAGCAGCACCATCGTGCCGGGCGTGCCCCACGTCGCGATGCGGCCGTGCTGCGCGCGCAGGCGCTGTGCCCATCCTTGCCATCGGTTCATACGGTCGGCTCCCCTTACTGGACGGCTTCGCTGTTGGCTCTTTCGTTAATCGCCGAGATCTCTTCCATCCATCGCTGGCGCTCCCTGTGCTCGAGCGACATCACGACCTCGTGCGGCCAATGAAAATGGTAGGCGATGAAGGCTACTTCCCTGTACAGCGCGGACAGGGGGTAGCCTACGATCCCCCCGGGCCGTTCATCTCCAGCGCGAACTCGTGCGCACATTTCGGGCAGGCCGCGTCGATCACGGCCTTGCCGTTGCGGTTGATGCGGTTGTAGAACTCCTGCAGGTAGGCCAGGTCGGCGGCGTAGATCCCTTCGATGACCTTGGGCGTGACCTGCGCCAGCGACCCGAGCCGCGCGATCACGCGCGACAGCAGGATCACGGTGAGATAGGCCTCGTTGCTCTGCACCCGCGGGTCCTTCAGCGGCAGGATCTCGTCGGCCGCGGTAGCCAGCCGCATCACGCCTTCGCGGTGCAGRTCGCCGTCGGCATCGACGAAGCCGAGCGGCAGCGTGAATTCGAATTCAGTCTGGAATGTCATGGGATGTTCCTCACGTGCGCTCGACGCGCTCGCAACTGACGGTCAGGGCGTCGAGCGCGACATCGTTGCCCTTGGCGTTGAAGTCGGGCCCGTCATACTTGCTGGGCCAGGCGGCAAAGAAGTTCCAGCGCACCTTTTCCTGGCCGGCATCGTCCTGCAGGATGATCGAACCGTTGCGCCGGTCGATGTGGCCGTTGACGGCAGCCAGGTGCCAGTCGTACAGCTCGCGCGAATCGGTGACGCCCCACTTGAGCGTGATGTCGGGGTAAGAGATTTTTCCCGGCAGCTTACGCACCGTCGCCGTGTCGCCGCCCTCGCGGTACTCCACCACCTCGATGTTGGAGCCGAAACCGCTGCACTCGCTGAAGCCGGCCTGCACGATGCCGTCGATCTCGACCAGAAAGCGGAAATTTCTGAAGGGATCTTTTCTTGCCATGATGGTCTCCTCAAGTGCCGGCGTTTTGCTGGATACGGAATATGACGAACTCGGCCGGCTTGGTAACGGCCACGCCGATCTCGGTGATGACTTGTCCCAATTCGCGGGTGCTGGCCGGGTTGGTTTCGGCATCGCACTTCACGACGAAGGCTTCCTTGGCGGTGGCGCCGAACAGCGCGCCGGCACGCCACTGGTTGTAGAGGAAGTCGCTGACCGAGCGGATGATCCGCTGCCACAGCGCGGGGTTGTTCGGCTCGAAGACGACGAACTGCGTGCCCTCGTCGATCGATTCCTTCAGAAAGTTCATGAAGCGGCGTACGTTGAGGTATTTGTATTCGCCGTTGCGGTCGCCGCCGACCGTGCGGGCACCGTAGACGATGGTGGCGCCACCGAAGGACCGGATGACGTTGATGCCCTTTGGATTGAGCTGACCTTGCTTGATCTTGTCGATCGACCGCTCGAGACCGACGATCGCCATCACGCCTTCGTTGGCGGGCGCCTTGTGCACGCCGCGCACCGCGTCGACGCGGGCCCAGATGCCGGCCACGTGGCCGCTGGGCGGTTGCGCGATCAGTTCGGTCTGTCCAGCGCCCGGGTACAGTGGATTGCGCACCATGAGCCACGGAAAATACACGCCGCCGTAGCTGAACTTGTCCGGCGTGGTCACCCCGCCGGTCGGCACGCTGTTCGCGCCGCCGTAGATGTCGTCGGGCGAACTGTCCGAGGCAGGCGCCTTTTCGCCGTCGAGTACCGCGGTGCGGTCCTGCATCAGCGCGCAATGGTCGAGGATCTGGTTCTTGACCGCCTGGCCCTGTGCGCCCGGCGCGGCGACGATCGCGACCTCGTCGATGGCCTTGAGGGCATCGAGCGGCCCCTGCAAATCGCCCATGCCGCCCGCGTTGACCGGCACGACGTAGACCGCGGTCCCGCCGTTGGCGAAAAAGCCGAATACCGCGAGCGCGAGCGTCCGGTTGACCGCCGTATAGATCGGCGTGGTGGACGTCGCACCGGGGCCCTTGATGAACTGGGAGAACTCGCTCCAGTTGGTGAACTTGTGCGGCTTGCCGACGTCCGCAGGGTCCAGCCGGTTGGCTTCGCCGATGAAGGCGGCCGTGCTGGTGCCGACGCCGGCGATCGGCCGCGCCAAGGGAGGTACTTCTTCGACGTACACGCCAGGTGCGTCATAATCCATTGCGAATCTCCTTCTCCCCGGTGGGGAAACACAATCCCGTCACGTCAACTGGACGTCGTATCCGCCCAATGCGGGCGCCGGAACGACGATGGACCGGTCGCGTGTGACGGCGCCGGCCGTCACGCGCAGGACAAAATTGCCGGCCGGGATGGCCGACAGCGAAAACTTTCCTTCAGCATCGGTGAGCGTGCTGCGCCCGAGCTCGACGATGCGCACGCCCGCATTCACGAGCGGCGCCGAGGCCGCATCCAGCACCGTCCCGCCGATCCGGAAGAACGGGGCATCGAGGACGGCGCCGCCCGGCTGCGTCTCCAGGCGGATTTCGCTGCTGGTCACGTTCGGATAGGTCGCGGTGTCGAAGGCCCTGAGCGAGACGGTGACTGACACCATCAGTGACGCCTTGATACGATTGCCGATCGCCGCCCAGAACTCGGCGGGGTTGCGCGCGCTATCGGGCGGCACGACCATCATCGGCAGCGACGGCTCCTGCAGCTGCAGCTGCGGCGTCAGGAAGGCCGGCGGAATGACCGGGTTGCCGGCCACCAGCTGCAGCACCTGGGCCAGCAAGCGATGTTCCTGCTTCGGCAGGTCGGTGCCGCCCACCGGCCATGCGGTGACGAGGTACAGGCAAGTGGCCCGGAACGCCGGAGGCTCGACGGTGGCGTGCCCGCCCACCCGGCGCGTCACGGATTCGTTGGAGCGCAGTTCGAGGTTTTCGCGCACCTCGAACAGGAACACGTTGACCGTCGTCTGGTCCAGGGCGTACGGGTCGGTGGGCCGGTCGAAGCGGATCGCGGCATCGCGCAGCGGCGGCTGCAGGCCGGGCTGCTTGAGGAAGGCCTCGAGGCTCTCGGTGACTTCATCGATCATGGCGCGCCCTCCCCTGCCAGCGCGTCGACCTGCAGGCCGTAGCGGCCGAACTCGGAGGCCGCCATGCGGTGCCCCGACTTTTCGATCTCGCTGCGGGTGGCCCACAGCAGGTGTTCGGTCCGCAGTTCGCCACCATTACGCGCAGCGAGAAAGGCCGCCGCCACCGCAATGTTCTTCACCGCGCCACCTGACAGCTTGAACTGGGTCGCCATGAATTCGAGGTCGAGCTCCTTGCTGCGCGGTACCTGCTCCGGCCAGATCGATTGCCACAGGCGCCGCCGGCACTGTTCGTCCGGGAAGGGAAAGTCGATGATGAAGCTGAGTCTTCGCGTGAAGGCAACGTCGAGGTTCGGGCGCAGGTTGGTCGCCAGGATGCACAAGCCTTCGTGCTCTTCCAGTTTCTGCAGCAGGTAGGCGACTTCGATGTTGGCATAACGGTCGTGTGCGTCCTGCACCGTGGTGCGCTTGCCGAACAAGGCATCGCATTCGTCGAAGAACAGGACGGCATTGCCCGCGTGCGCCTCGGCGAACAGGCGGTCGAGGCCTTTCTCGGTTTCGCCGATGTACTTGCTCACGACCTGAGAGAGGTCGATCTTGAAGAGGTCCAGTCCGAGATCGTTCGCGATCACATCGGCCGCCATCGTCTTGCCGGTCCCGGGAGGTCCGGTGAACAGTACGCCCAGTCCCTTGCCGACGGAGAGCTTGCGGTCGAAACCCCAGTCGTCATACACCACATGCCGGTAGCGTGCATGGCTGCACACTTCCTTGAGCAGTCCGAGCTGGCTTTCCGGCAAGACCAGATCGCTCCAGACATGGGAAGGCGTGAGCTTGCGCGCCAGCGGGCTGGGGTCGCGCGCGGCCTGCAGCCGCGCCGCCTTTGYGAACTCCACTGCGGAGGGCATGGCAGGGTGAAGCGCCGCCTGACGGCCGACGCTCGCGACCGCGTCCTTGATTTGCGTATCGGTCAACCGATAGCGCGAGGCCAGTTCGTCGATGTCGCGAGCGTCCAGGTCGATGCGGCGATCGCGCAACGCCGCGACCCACAGCGCGCGCCGCTCGCGGAAGGCCGGCGTATCGACCGGCAGCGAGGTCATGGTCCGGAAACGCGGGCCGCACGGACGTGCGCCGGACATCACGACGATGACCTCGCTCGTCGGCGCCGCGCGCGCTTCCAGGGCCTCCGCCAGGGTCGCCAGGCGCGGTTCCGCCAGGGCGTCCAGCCCGCGCAGATACAACACGGCGCCGAGCAGTTGCGCATCGCGGAGCAGCAACTCCAGCACATACGCGAAATCGCCGGTCGGCTCTTCCGCCTTGTCGAGATCGGCAATGAGAACAGGCGATCGCAGTCGTGCCGCCAGGCTTGCCGTCGCTTCGTCCTGGTCGCCGCCAAGCTGGCCACAGAGATGGAAATGCGTGCCGTGGCGGCCGAAACGCTCCCTGCTCATGGCGATGCCGAGTGCTTCGGCGCGCGTTCCCGGCAAAGCGGCAGGCGACGATTCGAGCCGTGCGACTAGCCGCAGGCGCGCGTCCAGCCAGGGGCGCCCCAGCAAGAAGCGCACGACGGCTTCTTCGAGTTTCAGGTGCCGCGCCAGCAAAGGGGCTTGCTGCACCTCGCCGATCGGGTCCAGTTGAAGCAGCCGCCGCCGCAACAACGGCGCATCGGGAGCGAAGCGCCCGCGCGCCATGAGCTTGGTAT
>NZ_JBFUDR010000034.1:0-32918 GCF_056404615.1 Massilia sp. P2_C2
CGGGATGCTGGCCAATGCCCGCCTGGCGCGTGCGATCAGCGACGTCGGATTTTATGAATTCAGGCGCCAGCTCCAGTACAAGGCCGAGCGCTATGGTACCCAACTCGTGCTTGCGGGCCGGTGGTATCCGTCGAGCAAGCTGTGTTCGGCGTGCGGCGACCGATATGGCGCGCTGGGGCTGGGCGAACGCACCTGGACCTGCGCCGCGTGCGGCGCGCACCACGACCGCGACGTGAACGCGGCGACCAATCTGCAACGGCTCGCAACCGGCGCCCTCGCGGCGCAAACTGCGCTACCCTTGGCGAGCCGGGCGGTGACGCCGGGCACTGCCGCCGGCGATCGGCTGGCGGGAGGAGGGAAAGTGACGCCTGCCAGGCACGAGCACGGTCAGCAGGACGGCTCGGGGCAGGAAGAAAACGGCGAGCACTTGTGCTCACATTTTTGATAGCAGAATGCAATGTACATGGTCTACTGGACGATCGAGGAAGGGGAGCGCCATACCCCGCACGCGCAGGCGTTCGATACCAGCGCGATGGTGCCCGCGATGCGCTTCATGGAAGACCTGCGCCGGCGCCAGCGCGAAGGCGAGGGCGTGCGTTTCGTGACGATGTGTTCGGAGCACCCGGACGTGGTCGGGCATCCCGGCGTGGATGTCACCGGGCCCGATTACAACTGGAAGAAGCGGCGCCGATGAGGCGCCGATGAGGCATTACAACCGGGCCGCCATGCCCTTGAGGACGTGTTTCAGCACCTTGCCATTTGCCGCAGCCGGCAGCGCATCCAGCATGACGATGCGCGCCGGCCGCTTGTACGGCGCCAGCCGCGCCGCCGCCCACGCGCGCAGCTCCGCCTCGGAAGGCGTGTGGCGCGGATCGGGCTGCACGAACGCGATGACTTCCTCGTTGCCGCCGGCCACCGTGCGGCCCACGACGGCCGACTGCGTCACACAAGGATGCGCGTTCAGCGCCGTCTCCACTTCCAGCGGGAATACGTTGAAGCCCGACCGGATGATCAATTCCTTCGTGCGGCCGACGATGAACAGGGCGCCGTCCGCCGCGCGCCGCGCCATGTCGCCCGTGTTCAGCCAGCCGCCGGGACGCAGCGCCGCCGCCGTCGCGTCCGGATCGCGATAATAGCCGCGCATCAGGTTCGGCCCGCGCACCCACAGTTCGCCCGCTTCGCCATCCGCCACGTCCTGCCCATCCTTGCCCACGACGCGCACCTCGACGCCGGGGATCGCCTGCCCGACGGACGTGTCGGCGCGCGGTGCGTCCAGGCGGGTCTGGCTGACCGTGGGGGCCGCTTCGGACAGGCCATACCCGTTGTGCAGCGGCACCCCCAGCAGGCGCTCGACGGCCGCCTTGAGGGCCGGGTCCAGCGGCGAACCGCCGGCGTAGGCGAAGCGCAGGCGCGACGGCAGCCGGGCGTCGGCGCCGACGTGTTCCAGCAGGCGTGCGTACATCGCCGGCACGCCTTGCACGATGGACAGGCCGTCGTCGCGGATCGCGGCCAGCATGGCCTCGGGCGTGAAGCGCGGCGCGAGATGCAGGCAGGCACCTGCGCTGAGCGTGCCCAGCATCACGGACGTCAGGCCGTACACGTGCGAGATGGGCAGCACGCCCCAGGCGTGGTCGGCCGGGTTCAGGCCGCGCAGCCGGCTCGACACGGCGGCCACGAACAGCAGGCTGCGGTGGCTCAGCATCACGCCTTTCGGGGTGCCCGTGGTGCCCGTCGTGTAGACGAGGGCGGCGATACCGTCGTCGGTTTCCGGCACGGCATCCGCGTTCAGCGGGCCGACCATCAGGCCGTCGTCGGGCGTGGCGCCGGCGCGGGCGGCGTGGGCCGCGGCCTCGGGCGAGACGGCCGCCGTGTACAGCGCGATGCGCGCGCCGCTGTGCGTACGGATCGCCTCCAGTTCCGGTGCGGTCAAACGCGGATTGACGTTGACGATCCACGCGTCGACGGCCGCGGCGGCGAAGATCAGCGCGACCTGGTCCGCGCAGTTCTCGCTGGCCACCAGCACGCGGTCGCCGGGGCGCACGCCCAGCGCGCGCAACTGTCCGGCGCGGCGGTCGACGAGGACGGAGAGGTCGGCATAAGTCAGCGTGCGGCCCGCGTCCACGAGGGCCGGCGCATCCGGCGTGCGCGCGGCCGCGCTTTTCGGGATGGCGTCGATGCGCGCGGGCAGCGCGGAGAGGTCGAGCATGACAATCAGGGGCGGCCGGGCGCCCCATTGAGTTTCCAAGGGTATATTATTTCAAAATCGACCGACCCCGTACAGGAGAAGACATGGAAGACCCCGCGGCACCCGCAGCCGGCAGGACGGTGATCCCGATCATGGCCGAGGCAGGCGGGGGAACCCCGAGCCGCCAGCGCCGGCGCGAGGCCCCCAAGGGACGGCGCGTCGATCCGCAGGCGCTGGCCGAGGTGCGTGGCGCGCTCGGCGCGGCACCCCGGCGGCGCGACCTCCTGATCGAGCACCTGCACGTGTTGCAGGACCGCTTCGGGTGCCTCTCCGCCGCGCACCTGGCCGCGCTGGCGCAGGAACTGGGCCTGGCCCAGTCCGAAGTTTACGAAGTCGCGACGTTCTATCACCATTTCGACGTGCTGCGCGACGGCGAGGACCCGCCGCCGGCGCTGACCGTGCGCGTGTGCGCCGGCCTGTCGTGCGAGCTGGCCGGTGCGCGCGACCTGCTGGAGCGCCTGCCGGGCATCCTCGGCACCGGGGTGCGCGTGCTGGCCGCGCCCTGCATCGGCCGCTGCGACGCGGCGCCGGCCGCGCTCGTGGGCCAGCGCCCGGTGGTGCATGCGAGCGCGGAAAGCGTGCTGGCCACCGTGGCGGCCGGCGCCACCACGCACGTGCACGAAGGGCACATCGGCTACGACGCCTACCGCGACGGCGGCGGCTACCGGCTGCTGCGCGCCTGCGTGGCAGGGCGCTTCGATCCGGAGAGCGTGATCGTCACCCTGATGGCGTCCGGCCTGCGCGGCCTCGGCGGCGCCGGCTTCCCGGCCGGCCGCAAGTGGCGCATCGTCAGGAACGAACCGGGACCGCGCCTCATGGCCGTCAACATCGACGAAGGCGAGCCGGGCACGTTCAAGGACCGGCACTACCTCGAGCACGACCCGCACCGCTTCCTGGAAGGCGCGCTCATCGCCGCGTGGGCCGTGGGCATAGCCACGATCTACCTGTATTTGCGCGACGAATACCATGGGCTGCGCGCGATGCTGGCGGCGGAGCTGGACCGGCTGCGCGCGGATCCGCCCGTGCCGGACATGCCCGAGATCGTCCTGCGCCGCGGCGCCGGCGCGTACATCTGCGGCGAGGAGTCCGCGATGATCGAATCGATCGAGGGCAAGCGCGGCATGCCCCGGCTGCGTCCACCGTATGTCGCTCAGGTCGGCCTGTTCGGGCGGCCCACGCTGGAGCACAACCTGGAGACGCTGCACTGGGTGCGCGACATCGTCGAGCGCGGCGCCGAGTGGTTCACGAACCGGGGCCGGCATGGGCGGCACGGGCTGCGTTCGTTCTCCGTGTCGGGCCGCGTACGCGAGCCGGGCGTGAAACTGGCGCCGGCCGGCATCTCGATGCGCGAACTGCTCGACGAATACTGCGGCGGCATGCAGGACGGACACGCGTTCTACGCCTACCTGCCGGGCGGCGCATCGGGCGGCATCCTGCCGGCGTCGCTGGCGGACGTCCCGCTCGACTTCGACACCCTGCAGCGCCATGGCTGCTTCATCGGCTCGGCCGCCATCGTCGTGCTGTCCGACCGCGATTCCGCCCGCGCGGCCGCGCTGAACACGTTGCGCTTCTTCCGCGACGAATCGTGCGGCCAGTGCACGCCCTGCCGCGCCGGCACGGCGAAAGCGGTCGCGCTGATGGAAAGGGAGACGTGGGACACGGCGCTGCTGGCCGAGCTGTCGCAGGTGATGCGCGACGCGTCGATCTGCGGCCTGGGCCAGGCCGCGCCGAATCCGTTCGACTGCGTCATCAGGTATTTTTCACACGAATTGGGGATCGTATGAATGTCGAGATCGACGGCCGCGACATCGAGGTGCGGCCCTTCGAGACGCTATTCGAAGCCGCAGCCCGCGCCGGCATCGCGCTGCCGCACCTGTGCCACAAGGACGGGCTGGAACCGGCCGGGAATTGCCGCGCCTGCGTCGTGGAGATCGAGGGCGAGCGCACCCTGGCGCCGTCGTGCTGCCGCCATCCGGCACCCGGCATGAAGGTGCGCACGGACAGCGAACGCGCCGTCGCGGCCCGCAGGATGGTGCTGGAACTGCTGCTGTCCGACCTGCCGCCCACGACGTACACGCGGCAGGACGAGGTTGCGGTCTGGGCGACCAGGCTCGGCGTCGGCGCGTCGCGTTTCCCCGCCACGCGCCAGGTGCCGCCGCCGGACCCGAGCCACGCCGCGATCACGGTGAACCTCGACGCCTGCATCCAGTGCACGCGCTGCGTGCGCGCCTGCCGCGACGAGCAGGTCAACGACGTCATCGGCCTCGCGGGCCGCGGGGAGAACGCGCGCATCGTGTTCGACCAGGGCGATGCGATGGGCGCCTCCACGTGCGTGGCCTGCGGCGAGTGCGTGCAGGCCTGCCCGACCGGGGCGCTGGCGCCGGCGCGCGCCGCGGCACTCGTCGTGCCGGACAAGCGCGTCGATTCCGTCTGCCCGTACTGCGGCGTGGGCTGCCAGCTGACCTACCACGTGAAGGACAACCGCATCGTCCAGGTCGAAGGCCGCGACGGGCCCGCCAACCACGGCCGCCTGTGCGTGAAGGGCCGCTATGGCTACGACTACGCGCACCACCCGCAGCGCCTGACGATGCCGCTGATCCGCAAGGAAGGCGTGCCGAAGCGCGGCGACTTCACGATGGACCCGGCGCGCGTGCTGGACGTGTTCCGCGAGGCGACGTGGAAAGAGGCGCTGGAGGCGGCCGGCGGCGGCCTCGCGCGCATCCGCGCCGCGCATGGCGGCCGCGCGCTGGCGGGCTTCGGCTCGGCCAAGGGCAGCAACGAGGAAGCCTATTTGTTCCAGAAGCTGGTGCGCACGGGCTTCGGCAGCAACAACGTCGACCACTGCACGCGGCTGTGCCATGCGTCGTCCGTCGCCGCGCTGCTGGAAGGGATCGGCTCCGGCGCCGTGTCGAATCCGGTGATGGACGTGACGCGCGCGGAGGTCGTGATCGTCATCGGCGCCAACCCGACCGTGAACCACCCGGTCGCCGCCACGTGGATGAAGAACGCGGCGCGCACGGGCACGAAGCTGATCGTGGCGGACCCGCGCCGCTCGGACCTTGCGCGCCACGCGCACCGCTTCCTGCAGTTCAAGCCGGACACGGACGTGGCGCTGCTCAACGCGATGATGCACACGATCGTCGAGGAGGGCCTCGTCGACCGCGCGTTCATCGAGGACCGTACGAGCGGCTACGACGCGCTGGCCGCGAACGTGGCGAACTACAGCCCGGAAGCGATGGCGCCCATCTGCGGCATCGATGCGGAGACGATCCGCTACGTGGCGCGGCTGTATGCCACGTCGAAGGGATCGATGATCTTGTGGGGCATGGGCATCTCGCAGCACGTGCACGGCACGGACAATGCGCGCTGCCTGATCGCGCTGGCACTGATGACGGGCCAGATCGGCCGCCCCGGCACGGGGCTGCATCCGCTGCGCGGCCAGAACAACGTGCAGGGCGCGTCGGATGCCGGCCTCATTCCGATGATGTATCCGGACTACCGCCGCGTCGACGATCCTTCCGCGCAGGCGATCTTCGAAGCCGCGTGGGGCCAGACGCTCGACAGCAAGCCGGGCCTGACGGTCGTCGAGATCATGGACGACATCCTCGCGGGTGGGATCAAAGGCATGTACATCATGGGCGAGAACCCGGCCATGTCCGACCCGGACGCGAACCACGCGCGCGCAGCGCTGGCCGCGCTGGAGCACCTCGTCGTGCAGGACATCTTCCTGACCGAGACCGCCTATCTCGCCGACGTGATCCTGCCGGCCTCCAGCTTCGCGGAAAAGACGGGCTCGTTCACGAACACGGACCGCGTCGTGCAGCTGGGCCGCCAGGCGCTCGACCCGCCGGGGCAGGCGCGCCAGGACCTGTGGATCATCCAGCAAATCGCGCGCCGGCTCGGCCAGCCGTGGGATTACGACGGACCGGCCGCCGTGTTCGACGAGATGCGCAGGCTCCTGCCCAGCATCGCCGGCATCACGTGGGACCGGCTCGAGCGCGACGGTGCCGTCACGTATCCGTGCCGCGTGGCGGGCGATCCGGGCGAACCCGTCGTGTTCACGGAGACGTTCCCGCGTGCCGGTGGCCGCGCACGCTTCGTCCCGGCCGACATCATCCCGGCGGACGAGCGTCCCGACACCGAGTATCCCGTCGTGCTGATCACGGGCCGCCAGCTCGAGCACTGGCACACGGGCAGCATGACGCGCCGCGCCGGCGTGCTGGACGCGCTGGAGCCGGACCCGGTCGCCCTCGTGCATCCGCTCGACCTGGAAGCGATCAAAGGCCGGCCGGGCGACGTGATCACGATCGCGTCGCGCCGCGGCGAGGTGGCGCTGTATGCCAGGGCCGACGACGGCACGCCGCGCGGGGCCGTGTTCGTCCCGTTCTGTTATTACGAGGCCGCGATCAACCGCCTGACGAATCCGGCGCTGGACCCGTTCGGCAAGATCCCGGAATTCAAGTACTGCGCCGTGCGCGTGCGGCTGGGCGGGGAGGTCGAGCGCCAGGGTTCCTTTGGTGGCGGCCAGATTTTGCGAGGCATGGCACAATTGCAAGAATGAGAACCCCAGCACCGTCGTCAGGCACGCGTTACCGTCCGCTGCTGTCCCAGGCCAGCGCCGGCCTCACGCAGCAGGTAGAGGCCATCGATGAGCGCGGGCGCCACGAGACGCTGCACATCCCGGCCGAGCGGCCCCTGACGGTCTACGTGGACAAGCGCGAGCTCGTCACCCTGATGACGCTGGGCGCGGCACCCGAGGCGCTCACGCTCGGCTATTTGCGCAACCAGCGCCTCGTGCGCTCGCTCGAAGACGTCGTGTCCGTGCAGGTCGACTGGTCGGTGGATGCCGTCGCCGTCGTCACGCGCGGCGGCATCCAGGACGTCGAGGCGCGCACGGCGAAGAAAGTCGTCACCACGGGCTGCGGCCAGGGCTCCGTGTTCGGCGGCCTGATGGACGAGGTCGAGCGCATCGTCCTGCCGCCCGACGCGCGTTTGAAACAGTCCGTCGTGCACCGCATCGTCGAGACCGTGCGCACCCAGCAATCCGTGTACAAGCAGGCCGGCTCCGTGCACGGCTGCGCGCTGTTCACCAACGACGGCGAACTGCTGTGGTTCATCGAGGACGTCGGCCGCCACAACGCCGTCGACGCCATCGCCGGCCTGATGTGGCTCGAAGGGATGCAAGGTGCCGACAAGGTGTTCTACACGACCGGCCGGTTGACCTCCGAAATGGTGATCAAGGGCGCGCAGATGGGCATCCCGTTCCTGCTGTCGCGCTCCGGCACGACGCAGATGGGGCATGCGGTGGCGCGGCAGGTCGGGATGTCGCTGCTGGCGCGCTGCAGCGGCCACCATTTCCTGCTGCTGTCCGGCGCCGAGCGCCTCGTGTTCGAGCCGGACTGGCTGGCCGCCCTGGAAGCCGCGCGCCTGCGCCCGGCCGCCGCCGCCACTGTTTCACCCGCATGAATGCGATTCCGGATGCGATCCTGCGCGCCTTCACGCTGCTGTTCACGGGCGATCCCGACCTGTGGCGCATCGTCTGGGTGTCGCTCAAGACGAGCATCGTCGGGCTCGTGCTCGCCACGCCGCCGGCCGTCCTGATCGGCTACGTCGTCGCCATGCGGCGCTTCACGGGGCGGCGCATCGTCATCTGGCTGGCGCAGGCGGCGCTGTCGCTGCCGACCGTGCTGATCGGCCTGCTGCTGTACCTGCTGCTGTCGCGCCATGGACCGCTGGGCGGCCTGCACTGGCTGTTCTCGCAGCCCGGCATCGTGTTCGGCCAGTGCATCGTCGCGCTGCCCGTGCTGCTCGCGTTCACGCTGGCGGCCGTGCAGGGAACCGATCCGCGCTATGCCGAGACCGCGATCGCGCTGGGCGCCGCGCCGCTGCAGGTGATGGTACGGGTGCTGTACGAGGCGCGCTTCGGCGTGATGGCGGCCGTGCTGTCCGGCTTCGGCCGCGTGATCTCCGAGGTCGGCTGCGCGCTGATGGTGGGCGGGAACATCGAAGGGGAGACGCGCACGATCACGACCGCGATCGCGCTGGAGACGAGCAAGGGCGAGTTCGCCCAGGGTATCGCGCTCGGCATCGTGCTCGTCACGCTCGCGCTGCTGATGAACGGCGCGCTGATGCTGCTGCAGGGCGATGCCCATACGATCCGGGAACGCGCATGAGCATCGGCATCCACTCGCAGATCACGGCGGCCGTCTGCGAGAACGCGCACATCCCGCAGCGCGACGAGCGCCGCAAGGCCCTGCTGGGCGTGCGCGGCCTGCGCAAGCGCCACGGCGACCGGCTGTTGTTCGACATCGACCGGCTCGAGATCGCCACGCACAGCGCCTATGTGCTGACGGGGATGAACGGCGCCGGCAAGAGCACCCTGTTGCGCGTGCTGGGCGGCCTGGAGCGGGCCGAGATCGCCAGCCTGCGCTTTGACGGCGAGGACGTGCTGCGCGTGCACCCTTATCCGCGCGCGCTGCGCCGGGCCATCGTCTACGTGCACCAGCATCCGATCCTGTTCTCGACGAGCGTCGCCGACAACATCGGCTACGGCCTCGTCGTGCGCGGCGAGCCGCCGGGGGCCGTGCGGCCCGTCGTCGAAGAAGCGATGGCCTGGGCCGGCGTGGCGCACCTGCGCGATACGGCGCCGGCCCGGCTGTCGGGCGGGGAAAAGCAGCGCGTGGCGCTGGCGCGCGCGAAAGTCTTGCAGCCACGCCTGCTGCTGCTGGACGAGCCCACGGCGAACCTCGACGGCGCGGCGCGCGAACAGGTGATCGCCCTGATCCCGACGATGGTCGAAGCGGGCAGCAGCATCGTCATCGCCTGCCACGACCGCGACCTGATCAACCTGCCGGGCGTGCAGAGACTCAAGCTGCGCGACGGACATCTCGAAGTCCGCTGATTACCACAAGGAGCATCCATGCAACGCCGTTCCATCCTCGCTTTCATCGCCGGCCTGGCCGTCGCGCCGCCGTTCGCGCATGCGCAGTCGGACAAAGTCCTGCGGCTGTCGACCACGACCAGTACGGAAAACTCGGGCCTGCTGGGCTATCTGCTGCCCGCGTTCGAAGCGAAGACGGGTATCAAGGTCAACGTGATCTCGGTCGGCACGGGCAAGGCGCTGGAGCTGGGCAGGAACGGCGACGTGGACGTCACGCTGGTCCACGCGCGCCAGCTTGAGGACAAGTTCGTGGCCGAGGGGTGGGGCATCGACCGCCACGACGTGATGTACAACGACTTCATCGTCGCGGGGCCCACGGGCGACCCGGCGGGCGTGAAGGGCAGTCACGACGTCATCGCGGCCTTCAGGAAGATCGCGGCGGCCAACGTGAAGTTCATCTCGCGCGGCGACAATTCCGGCACGGACGTGATGGAGAAGGGTTATTGGCAGCAGGCCGGCACCAGGCCCGCGGGCGCCAATTACGTCAGCGCCGGCCTCGGCATGGGCGAGGTGCTGAACATGGCGGCCGAGATGGGCGCGTACACGCTGACGGACCGGGCGACGTATGGGGCGTACAAGGCCAGGACGGGCCTCGCGATCCTCGTCCAGGGCGACAGGCGCATGTTCAATCCGTACGGGATCATCGCCATCAATCCGGAGAAGCACAAGGGCATCAACGACAAGGGGGCGAAGGCGTTGATCGACTGGATCACGTCGCCGGCAGGGCAGGCGCGGATCGCGTCGTTCAAGCCGGCCGGGGAGCAGCTGTTCTTCCCGTCCGCGAAATGACCGGTCGTTCTTGCGTGCGTTGACGCGTGGGCTCGGGGAGCCCACCCTACGGCAGCGTATGAATGAAAAAACAAAGGGCCGCACACGCGGCCCTGTCGGAGCAAGCTGGTCGGCGTCACGCCAACGCGTGCATGACCGCATCCACCGGAATCGCCTTGACCCAATCGCGTCGCTGGTCGGCCGTGATGACGGTGCTGTTGGCCTTGTCGACGGGCGCCCATTCCGGCGTCTTCTGGCGCATCAGCGCGACGACCGGCACGCCGACGGCGTTCGCCAGGTGCATCACGGCCGTTTCCACCGAGACGATCAGGTCGCACTGGGCCAGCATCGCCGGCAGCTGGAAGAAGTTTTCGTTGGCGCTGAACAGCTCCGTGCGGTCGAGCTGGCGGCGGGCCAGCATGGCTTTCACGTTGTCGACTTCCTGTGGCACCGCGTTGACGATGAAGCAGGCGTCGCGCCATTCCGGCTGGGCGCGCAGCGTCGTGATCAGGTCGGCCACGCGCTCGACGGGCCAGCAGCGCTTGCGCGTCTTGGCGAACGGATTGATGAACACGAGCTTGCCCTGGCGGCGGTCGAAACCCCACTCGTGCAGCCGTTCCCGGGCACCTTCGACGAACTGCTCGGGGATGTGCACGAACGGGATGCGCTTGGCGGGCGGGATGTCGACGCCGGCCAGCTGGCGGAACCATGCCGCGTGTACGTCGCTGATGTGCGGGGCGCTGGCGCGATCGGCCACGTCCGGGTCGAGGCTGGCGTCCAGCTTGCGGTAGCTGAGCCAGTGGATCAGGCCCTGCAGGCCGTGCGGCTTCTTGAGGCCGAACACGAAGCCGTGCGGGCTGATTTCGCGCGCGAGGTCGGCATAGAAGTGCGGACGCAGCGTGCCCAGCGAGACGACGATCGGATAATGTTCCTGCTGCGCTTCCCGGATCGATTCCTGGAACAGCTCGGGCGAGTAATTCTGTTTGTAGACCTTGTCGATGAAGTCGCAGGCGTCGAGCCAGTCGTACAGGACGTTCTTTTTCAGGTGCGGCCACTGCGAGGCGTCGCTCGTGCGGCGGACTTCGTCCACCCACAGGTGAAGTTTCAGGTGCGGGTAGGCGCGCGCGAACGCCTGGAAGCAGTTCTGCAGGTACGTGTAGTCGCCCAACGCCAGGTGGGCGATGAACAGGATCTTGTCCGATTTCTTCAGCAGATCGGAAGGAATGATAGGTACGTTCATTGTCTCTTACGGGTCGCCTGCCAGTGATGTACCGACGCCGCCAGCGGTGAATCAGGTCTGCGATCAGCAGCGCCAACCGGTCGGCTGGCCGCGTGCCGGTTGCCTGGCCCGGATGCGCGCTACCGCCAACTTTCGAAAATCTTCAACAAATTGTCTCGAATTGTAGTCCAAACCGGGGCGTTGCGTGGCCCTCGGCAATATTTTTAGACGTATTGTCCTGTGCGAGCAACATGAACTGAACAGGATGGCAAATCATTGCCCTGCAGGCGGCGACGCTGCACATCAAATTGACATTAGCACCACATCACGCGCCACATCACGCGTTACATCAGGATGACGTCGTACTGCTCCTGATGATAGCCCCGTTCAACCTGCAGCGATATCCTTTTGCCGATGAAATCGCCCAGCATGGCCAGGTGCTGCGACTCCTCTTCCAGGAACAGGTCGACCACTTCCTGCGACGCGACGATGCGGAACTCGCGCGGGTTGAACTGCTTGGCCTCGCGCAGCAGTTCGCGCAGGATCTCGTAGCAGATCGTCCGGCTGGTCTTCACCTGGCCCTTGCCGCCGCAGGCGGGGCAGGGCTCGCACAGGATGTGGGCCAGCGATTCGCGCGTGCGCTTGCGCGTCATCTCGACCAGGCCCAGTGCCGAGAAGCCGCTCACGGAGACCTTGGTGCGGTCGCGCGACAGGGTCTTCTTGAGTTCGGCGAGCACGGCGTTACGGTGCTCGTTGTTTTCCATGTCGATGAAGTCGAGGATGATGATGCCGCCCAGGTTGCGCAGCCGCAGTTGGCGCGCGATGGCGTGCGCCGCCTCCAGGTTCGTCTTGAAGATGGTGTCGGCGAAATTGCGTCCGCCCACGAAGCCGCCCGTGTTGACGTCGATCGTCGTCATCGCCTCGGTCTGGTCGACGATCAGGTAGCCGCCCGACTTGAGGTCCACGCGCCGGCCCAGCGCGCGCAGGATCTCTTCTTCCACGCCATACAGGTCGAACAACGGCCGCTCGCCCGTGTAGTGCTGCAGGCGGGAGAGCACGCTGGGCGTGTACACCTGGGCGAATTCGACCAGTTTCAGGTAGTTCTCGCGCGAGTCGACGAGGATCGCGGCCGTCTCGTCGTGGACGAAGTCGCGCAGCACGCGCTGGGCCAGGCTCAGGTCCTGGTACAGCAGGCTCGTCGCGGGCCGCGTGCGTGCGCCCTTGGTGATCGCGCCCCAGGTCTTGCGCAGGTAGTCGATGTCGGCGGCCAGGTCGGCGTCGGAGGCGTCCTCGGCCTGGGTGCGCACGATGTAACCGCCGTTTTCGTCCGGCGGCAGCAGGCCCGCGAGGCGCGCGCGCAGGGCTTCCCGTTCGGATTCCTTCTCGATCTTTTGCGAGATGCCGATGTGCTTGTCCTGCGGGAGATAGACGAGCATGCGGCCGGCGATGGAAATCTGCGTGGACAGGCGCGCCCCCTTGGTGCCGATCGGGTCCTTGATTACCTGGACCGTGAGCGCCTGGCCGTCAAACAGGATCTTTTCGATGGGCGTCGGCGCGCTGTTGCTTGCACCATTGGCGCCGTCGTGCGGCCTGGCTTCCCAGATGTCGGCAACGTGCAGGAAGGCGGCCCGTTCGAGGCCGATGTCGATGAAGGCCGACTGCATGCCCGGGAGTACCCGCACGACCTTGCCGAGATAAACGTTGCCGGCGAGACCGCGGGTGAGCGTGCGCTCGATGTGCAATTCTTGTACGGCACCCTGTACCACCAGCGCGACGCGCGTTTCCTGGGGGGTGATATTGATCAGGATGTCTTCAGTCATGTGGCCGTGCCGTGATTATTGTTCAGAGTGACATAATACACGTAGGGTGGGCGCCCTGTGCCCACGCGTAACGTTTGCATCTTGCCGGCATTCGCGTGGGCACATGGGTGCCCACCCTACGGCCGGGTTCCGTTACAGGACCGCGACACCGGCTCTTTGTAACAACTGCGCCGTTTCGAACACGGGCAAGCCCATGATGCCGGAATGGCTGCCTTCGATGTGCTCGATGAACAGCGCGGCCAGTCCCTGGATGCCATAGGCGCCGGCCTTGTCGTACGGCTCGGGCGTCGCGCAATAAGCCTGGATCATTTCCGGCGTGAGCTGGGCGAACCGTACGTTCGACACCTGCGTCACCTGCTCGAACACGTCCGTGTAATGCACGGCGACCGAGGTCAGCACCTGGTGCGTGCGGCCCGCCAGGCGTTCCAGCATCGCATAGGCTTCCTTCGGGTCGGCCGGCTTGCCGAGGATCTCGCCGTCGATGGTGACGGTCGTATCGGCCGACAGCACGGGACGCAGCGGCATGCGGCGCATGTGCAGCACATTCCATGCGAACGCGCCTTTCGAGCGCGCCACGCGTTCCACGTAGGCCAGCGCAGGCTCGCCCGCGAACGTGTCTTCGCTGACGTCGATGCCGCGGGCCGGATCGGCGCGCAGGCTCAGGATGTCGAAGTCGATGCCGACCTGGCGCAGCAGTTCGCGCCGGCGTGGGCTCTTCGAGGCGAGGTAGATTTTCTTGTCGAGCTGTTTCATCGGTTCATACCCGATGGTAGGGGTGGTTTTGGGTAATCGACCAGGCACGATATAACTGTTCCGCCAGCATGACGCGCACGATACCGTGCGGCAGCGTCATGCTGGAGATGCGGATCAGGCCATCGGCCCGCGCCTTGAGTTCCGGATCGAGGCCGTCGGCGCCGCCGATCAGGAAGGCCACGTCGCGTCCGTCCTGCTGCCAGGCCTCCAATTGCTGCGACAGGCCGACGCTGGTCAGGTCCTTGCCGCGCTCGTCGAGCGCGACGATACGCACGCCCTTCGGCAGCACGGCTTCGATGCGCTCGCGTTCGAGCGCCATCGCGGTGGCCGCCGTCTTGCTGCCGGAGCGCTCGACCGGTTTCACTTCCTTCAGCACGATGCGCAGCTCGGGCGGCATGCGCTTGACGTACTCCGCGAAACCGGTTTCGATCCAGGCCGGCATCTTGTGGCCGACTGCGGCGATGATCAACTGCATTGAAGCTTATTCGTCGGCTTGTTTGATGCGGCGGATGACTTTCTTGGCCGGCGCGGCACCTTCGGCGGCAGCGGCTTTCGGCGCGCGCTTCGGTGCGGCCGCCTTGGCGGCTTTCGCAGCCTTCGCTTCCGCGGCGGCAGTCTTCGACACGGCGACCTTCACGGTGCCGCCGGTCGGAATTTTAGGGGCCGCGGCGCTCTTCTTCGACACTGTCGAAGCTCGCTGTGCGGCCGGCTTGGCTGCGCCATCGCCGGCAGCGGTTTTCCTGGCCGCCGGCTTGCGCTCGCGCACCGGTTTCGCTTCTTCCTGTTCCTGGTTGGCGGCGAGGTGCTTCGACTTCGACTTCGGCGCGGCCGCTTCCTGGCCTTCGGACGTCGATTTGCGCTTGGCGGCGCCCAGTTTCACCGGCTTCTCGCCCCAGATTTCTTCCAGACGGTAGTACTGGCGGATGGCCGGCTGCATGATGTGCACGATCATGTCGCCCAGGTCGACGAGCACCCATTCGCCCGTGTCTTCGCCTTCCAGCCCGACCACGTCGCCGCCTGCTTCCTTGACCTTGTCGCGCACCGAGGCGGCCAGCGCCTTCGTCTGGCGGTTCGACGTGCCCGATACGACCGCGATGCGGTCGAACAGGCTGGTCAGGTGCGTCGTGTCGAACAGGACGATTTCCTGGCCCTTGACGTCTTCGAGGGCGTCGACGACGACCGTTTGCAGTTTCTTGATATCCATTAGTTCTTGTACAAGTTATGTTGTTGAATATAGTCTAGCACTTGCGGCGCAACGAGCGCGCTTAGGTGTGGCACCTTGTCGGTACGCGGCGTTGCGTGCAACGCAGCGCGGACCTTCGTGGCCGAGATGTCGACGGCCAGCGTATGCGCCATGCAGACCCTGCCCGCCGGGCTCGCGCGCACGTCGTCGAACGACGCGCGCCGTTGCGCCAGCTCGGCCGCCACGGCGGGCGACAGCGCGGCATCGTCGAGCCGGTAGCCCGGCCGGGCGGCGACGCCGAAATTGGCCAGCGCGAACAAGTCGCGCCAGTCGCGCCAGGAGTCCAGCTTCTGCAACTGGTCCGCACCCATCAGGAATACGATGGAGGCGTCGGCGCCCAGCTCGGCGCGCACCGCGCGCAGGGTTTCGACCGTGTAGGTCGCGCCCTGGCGGTCGATTTCGCGCGTGTCGACCACGACCGGCGCGCAGCTGGCGGCGAAGGCCAGTTTCAGCATGGCCACGCGGTCGGCGTCGCCCGCTTCCAGGCCATCCTTTTTTTGCCAGGGCTGGCCCGCCGGCATCACGCGCAGCTCGTCCGGGCGGAGCAGGCTTGTAAACAGTTCGGCCAGCGCGACGTGGCCATGATGCACCGGGTCGAAACTGCCGCCCAGTAAAGCGATACAGCGCGTCACGGAGCGAGCCAGTCCCGATGCGGAAGAAAGTCGGTGTACAGCTTCGCTTCCGGGCTGCCCGGTTCCGGGTGCCAGTCGTAGCGCCAGGTGGCGACCGGCGGCATCGACATCAGGATTGCTTCCGTACGTCCACCCGATTGCAGGCCGAACAGCGTGCCGCGGTCCCATACGAGGTTGAACTCGACATAGCGCCCGCGCCGGTAGGTCTGGAAATCGCGCTCGCGTTCGCCGTAGGGCTGGTCTTTGCGGCGTTGCAGGATCGGCAAGTAGGCGTCGAGAAAAGCATTGCCGACGCTTTGCACCATGGCGTACGACAGGTCGAAGTCCAGTTCGTTGAAATCGTCGAAGAAGATGCCGCCGACGCCGCGTGCTTCCTTGCGGTGTTTTATATAGAAGTAATCGTCGCACCAGCGCTTGAAGCGCGGGTGCAGGTCGGCGCCGAACGGTGCCAGCGCGTCATGGCAGACCCGGTGGAAATGGCGCGCGTCCTCTTCGTTTCCGTAATAGGGCGTCAGGTCCATGCCGCCGCCGAACCACCAGACTGGATCCTTGCCTTCCGCCGTGGCTTCGAAGAAGCGCACATTCATGTGCACGGTGGGCACGTACGGATTGTGCGGGTGCAGCACGAGCGACACGCCCATCGCTTCCCAGGCGCGTCCGGCCAGTTCCGGCCGGGCGGCCATGGCCGACGGCGGCAGGCTGGCGCCGCGCACGTGCGAGAAGTTGACGCCACCGCGTTCGATCACATTCCCTTGCTCGATGAGGCGGGACACGCCACCGCCACCCTCGGCACGCTCCCATGTGTCCCGCAGGAACGCATTACCGTCGACGCCTTCGAGCGCGTGCACGATGCGTGCCTGCAGGTCGAGCAGCCAGGCTTTCACGGCGGCGGGGTCCGGGGTTGTCATGTGGAAATGTGAGAGAAAAAAAGCAAACGGGGATTGTACACTGATGCGGAAGATGGTGATAGACAAGGCGTTACGAGCATTGGTGCATTGCCTGCACCATCTTCCCGAGCCGGCAGTTGTAAATGCGCCGCGCCGATAAAAATGCTGCATAAATATCTAAGAATTTTTGCAGAATCCGGTTTTTCGTCGTTGTCAGTGCGTGCGCAATCTGCGTGTCGCACGGCAAATGTGGTCTGTTGCTCCATGGAAATTATTACCACATTCCAGCCACGTTGTCGGCTGCATTTTCCGTCAGCCTCTATTTATCGTGCGTAAATCTATAAAAATTTCTGCATATTTCGAGGTTTTATGACCCCAATGCAAGAAATCCTCGTTTTTTGCTAATAGTCTTAGTCTCAAGAAAACGGTTTCACAGCTCGCTACCAAGGCGGCGTCCTGGTCCTCGATGACCGGGTCGGAACCCTAAAAAACACAATATCTACTGGAGACTATCTTGAAGCAAACGATCACCCATCGGCCACGACTGTAGCGCGCATTGCGCCACGGCGCCGACGCCACCCATCTTTCTTTCAACCCTCGCACCTCCCGCGCGAACGGACCGGCTTCCGCCGTGCCCGGTGGGCTGGTGCATCGCAGCAAAACGTGCGCCGTGCCGGTCGGTGCGCGTCGGAACCGAGCGGCGGCCCGTCCGTCGCACCGGCGAACCACGAACCATCTTATTTCTTGGAGTTCACGCATGAAGAAGCAAACTCTCGCCCTTGCCTGCATCGTTGCCGGTACGTTGGCAGCCTGCGGTGGCGGCACCAGCACCCCGTCCTCGCAGTCGCCTTCCTTTGCCGCCACGACGGGCAGCGTCGCTGTCCCGGTGACGGGCACCCGGTGGCAGAACGTCAAGTATGGCGGCAGCGGCTACGTTCCGGGCCTGGTCTTCCACCCGACCAGCCCGAACGTGCTGTACGCCCGTACCGACATGGGCGGGGTCTACCGCTGGGATGCGGCGACCTCGGCGTGGGTGGCGATCACGGACGGCTTCGGCATCCGGGAAGGCTTCTTCAACGGCGCCGAGAGCGTCGGCCTCGATCCGACCGACGACAAGCGCGTGTACCTCGTCACCGGCCTGTACGACTGGGATGGCCACAATGGCCGCCTGTACATCTCGACGGACCGCGGCGACAACTGGACGCACGTCGACCTGCCGTTCGTCGTCGGTTCGAACGACCCAGGCCGCGCGATTGGCGAGCGCCTGATGGTCGACCCGAACAATCCTTCCATCCTGTTCTACGCCTCGCGTGCGGCGGGCCTGTGGAAGAGCGCGGACCGTGGCCAGACCTGGAACCAGGTGACGTCGCTGTCGTCGTTCCAGTTCACCCGCGACCAGGCCCTGGCCGCACCGGGACGCGCCTTGGCCGGTATCGAAGGCGTGCTGTTCGATACGTCGAGCACGGGCTCGGGCTCGGCCACGCAGACCATCTACACGACCGTGGCGCCGGATTACGCCAACGCGGCCGGCCTGAACTACAACCTGTACAAGTCGACCGACGGCGGCGCGACCTGGACCGGCGTGCAGACGCCGGTCTCGGGCTACCACATCCCGCACATGGTCCGCGCCAAGGACGGCATGATCTACATGGCGTTCACCCGCGACATGGGCCCGGGCGCCGGCGGTCCGGCACGCCTGTACAAGTTCGACGGCACCAACTGGACGCTGCTGAAGAGCTACGATACGCAGCAATGGGTGAACTTCGGCATGGGCGGCCTCTCGGTCTCCGGTTCCGGCCCGACCACCCGCATCGCCCTGGGCGTCACGAACTCGTGGGGCAACTGGCAGGGCCAGCCGATCATCCAGATCTCCGACGACGCCGGCCTGAACTGGCGCGAGATCGCGTCGATGACCCCGCACAACGAGAATGAAGGATTCGACGGCTGGATCGACGACGTCGAGATCGATCCGAACAACCCCGACCACATCCTGCACGTGTACGGCGGCGGTATCTGGGAGACGAAGAACGCGTCGGCCGCCACGCCGAGCTGGAACTGGGACGTGACCGGCCTCGAGGAAACGGCCACGCTGGCCCTGATGACGCCGCCGAAGGGCGCCAGCTACACGTTGCTGCGCAGCTCGGGCGACATCGGCACGCACGTGCAGACCGAACTGCTGAAGAAGCCGACGCGCGGCCCGCTCCACTGGTTCGGCTCCGGCTACAGCGCCGACATGGCCTGGTCGAATCCGGCCTACATGGTCGCGATCGGCCGCCCGCAGTGGAATACCCCGAACGTGCTCGGCGCCTACTCGACCGACTCCGGCGTGACGTGGACGGCATTCGCGTCGAACCACCCGGACGCCGCGTCCAACCAGACCGAAAAGTCCAGCATCGCCGTGACGAAGCCGAACAACGTCATCTGGGCACCGGGCGGTGCGCGTCCGGCCTACACGACCGACAACGGCGCGACCTGGACGTACACGAACCTGCCGGCCCTGCCTGGCGTCGGCATCGATCGCACCTACCGCATCGTCGCCGACCGCAAGAACCCGAACAAGGTCTACGCGTTCGACTCGGGCGGCGCATGGTGGAACCGCTGGTCGGCCACGGCGCACCTCTGGTATTCGACGGACGGCGGCCATACGTTCACTGACAGCACGTCATTCGTGAGCGCGGGCGCGCAGGTGACGGACTTCAACTCCTCGTCGATCGCGGTCAATCCGAATACCGAAGGCGATCTGTGGGTGGTGGACGGTTACAGCATCCTGCACTCGACGGACTCGGGCGTGACCTGGACCAAGCTGAACGTGACGGCTGCGGACTGGGGCAGCCACCAGCCCTGGGAGTGGCCGGACGTGTACGGCGCGAGCTCCATCGCGCTGGGCAAGGCGCCTGCCGGTGCGACGTACTCGTCGTCGATCTACGTCGTCGGCATCATCAACAACGTGTGGGGCGTGTACCGTTCGGATAACGGCGGCAATACCTGGATGCGCATCAACGACGACAAGCACCAGTACGCCGGCATCGACAACCTGGCAGCTGACCAGGTCGTGGCCGGACGCGTGTATGCCGCCGGCGCAGGCCGTGGCGTGCTCTTCACTTATTAATGATGGCAAGGCCGGCGCCCATCGCGGCGCCGGCAATATCGGTTATTTTCGGAGACTCTCATGAAATTCAAATCCATCCTCGCCGCCGTCGCCTTCCTGGCTGCCGGCAGCGCCAGCGCCGCCGTCCTGACCTTCGACGGCCTGACCGAGATGATGTACGGCGACGGCTTCCCGCTCGCCAGCAACATGACCTACGACGGCACGAACCTCACCTATGTGGAATCGGGCTTCCAGCTGACCCTGAACGCACCGGGCGCGGACGCCGGCGCGGCGAACATCGGCACCGGGACGTTCGAGCCGCAGACGTATAACTGGCACGACGGTCTCGACAACGGCTGGGATACCTTTGTCACGCTGACCCGCGTCGGCGGCGGCAAGTTCGACCTGAACAGCTTCGATTACTACATGGACTTGAGCGACGTGTCGGCCGATGGCATCTCGCTGGGCTCGATCTCGGACATGGGGACGTGGTCCACCGCGCTGACCGGCATCACCGAACTGCGCCTGAGCTCGGGCGCCTTCAACCAGATCGACAACGTCGACGTGGTCGAGACGGCAGCTCCGCCGAGCGGCGCCGTGCCGCTGCCGGGCACCTTGGCGCTGATGCTGGGCGGCCTGGCCGCCGGCGGCCTGGCGCGTCGTCGCCGCGGCTGATCCCGTTCATGGCGGGCCGCGTGCCCGCCATGTCCCACCCATGTCATTTTCCGCTCGGAAATAAATGACATATGCGGCCGCGCCGTCGGCCGCTCCCCATCAAAGCTGTGCTCAACGTTGCATAAAAAACATCGATCGGAGACCGCCTTGAATCAAACGATGACCCATCGTCCACGACCGTAGCGCGCAACGCGCCATGGCGGCGACGCCACCCAGCTTTCCTTCAACCCAGTACCTCCGCACCAACGGACCGGTTTCGGCCGTGCCTGCGGGTTGGTGCATGGCAAAACTTATGGGAGTTCATGCATGAAGAAGCAAACCCTCGCTCTTGCCTGCCTCGTTGCCGGCACCTTGGCAGCCTGCGGTGGCGGCAGCAGCCCGTCCACGCAATCGCCTTCCTTTGCCGCCACGACCGGCAGCGTCGACGTGACGGGCACCCGTTGGTCGAGCGTCAAGTATGGCGGCGGCGGCTACATTCCCGGCCTGATCTATCACCCGACCAGCCCGAACGTGGTATATGCGCGCACGGACATCGGCGGCGCCTATCGCTGGGATCCGGCGACGTCGACCTGGATCGCGATCACGGACAGCCTCGGCGTCAAGGACGGTTTCCACATGGGCAGCGAGAGCATGGCCCTGGACCCGAACGACGACAAGCGCGTGTACATGGTCACCGGCCTGTACGACTGGGATGGCCGCAATGCCCGCCTGTACATCTCGACGGACCGCGGCGACAACTGGACCCACGTCGACCTGCCGTTCCGCGCCGGTGCCAACGATCCGGGCCGCGCCATCGGCGAGCGCCTGATGGTCGATCCGAACAAGTCGTCGGTCCTGTACTACGGTTCGCGCACGTCCGGCCTGTGGAAGAGCGAGGACTACGGCCAGACCTGGAACCAGGTGACGTCGCTGTCGTCGTTCCAGTACCCCGGCGACCAGATCGGTTCCCTGCCGGGACGCACCATGGGCGGCATCGAAGGTGTGCTGTTCGACACGTCGACCAAGGGCACGGGCACGGCCACCCAGACCATCTATGCGGCCGTGGGGCCGGATTATGCCAGCGCGGCCGGCCTGGATTCGGGCATGGTCAAGTCGACCGACGGCGGTGCGACCTGGGCCGGCGTACAGTTGCCGGAGACGGGCTTCCACATCCCGCACATGGTCCGTGCCAAGGACGGCATGATCTACGTGGCGTTCACCAAGGACATCGGCCCGGGCGCCGGCGGTCCGTGCCGGCTGTACAAGTTCGACGGCAGCAACTGGACGCTGCTGAAGAGCTACGAACCGCAGCAATGGGTGAACTGGGGCATCGGCGGCCTGTCCGTCTCCGGTTCCGGCCCGACCACCCGCATCGCGCTGGGTATCTCGAATACCTGGGGTAACTGGCAGGGCCTGCCGATCGTCCAGATGTCGGACGACGCCGGCCTGACGTGGCGCGAGATCGCGACGCAGATGCCGCACACTCCTGACGAGGGCTTCTCAGGCTGGATCGACGACGTCGAAATCGATCCGGGCAATCCGGACCACATCACGCACGTGACCGGCGGCGGTTTGTGGGAAACGAAGAACGCATCGTCGCCGACCCCGTCCTGGAACCAGGTCAACAACGGCATCGAAGAAAACGCCACGCTCGCCCTGATGACGCCGCCCAAGGGCGCCTCATACACCCTGTTGAACGCATCGGGCGACATCGGCGTGCACGTGCAGACCGAGCTGCTCAAGAAGGCCACGCGCGAGCCGCAGGGTGTATTCGCCAACGGTGTCGGCATCGACACGGCCTGGTCGAATCCGGCCTACATCGCGGCGATCGGTGTCCCGGGCTATATTCCATCGGGCATCCACGGCATCTATTCGACCAACTCCGGTGTGACCTGGACGCGGTTCGCGAGCGAACATCCGGATGTGACGAAGCAGGCAGCGGAAGGGAGCGAAGCGAGCATCGCCGTGACTGCGCCGGGCAAGGCCGTCTGGGCGCCGTCCAACTCGGTGCCGGCCTACACGACCGACAATGGCGCGACCTGGACGTACACGAACCTGCCGGCCCTGCCTGGCGTGGGCATCAACCGCGGCTACCGCGTCGTCGCCGACCGCAAGAACCCGAACAAGGTCTATGCCTTCAACTCGGGCGGCGCCTGGTGGAACCAGTGGTCGGATACGTCGCACTTCTGGTACTCGACGGATGGCGGCCACACGTTCACCGAGAGCGCGACCTTCGTGGGCGCGGGCGCGCGCGTGGCGAGCTTCTGGTCGTCGTCGATCGCCGTCAATCCGAATGCCGAAGGCGATATCTGGGTGGCGGACGGCTTCAACGTCCTCCACTCGACGGACTCGGGCGTGACCTGGACCAACCTGAACGTGACGACCCAGGACTGGGGCAACAACCCGACCTGGCTGTATCCGGAAGTGTATGGCGCGACCTCCATCGCGCTGGGCAAGGCGCCCGTCGGGGCGACGTACTCGTCCTCGGTCTACATCGTCGGCATCGTCAACGGCGTGTGGGGCGTGCATCGCTCGGATAACGGCGGCAGCACCTGGCGCCGGATCAACGACGACAAGCACCAGTACGCCGGCATCGGCAACCTGGCGGCCGACCAGGTCGTGGCCGGACGCGTGTATGCCAGCGGCAACGGCCGCGGCGTGATCTTCAGCTATTGATGTCGGTAATGCCGGCGCCCCGGTGGCGCCGGCGGATCAGGAAAGGAGGGGAAGGGCAGGCACGGTCCGCCCGCGCGCCTAGCGCAATGCATTCAATTGGAGAAGAAGGACCTGGGAGATCAAAATAATGAAATGGATGAAAACAACGCTCATGCTGGCAGCAGCACTGGGCGCAGCGAGTGCGTCGGCGCAGAACTCCGCCGGCTATACGTGGAACAACGTGCCCATGGGCGGAGGCGGCTTCGTCACCGGCATCTACCCGGCCAAGACCCAATCGGGGGTCGTGTATGCCCGCACCGACGTGGGCGGCGTCTACCGTTGGGACAACTCGGCATCGAAGTGGGTGCCGCTGATGGACTGGATCACGCAGGACGACATGGGCCTGATGGGCATCGACTCGATGGCGGTGGACCCGAAGAACGCAGCCAATATCGTGGCGCTGGCGGGTACCAGCTACTACAACAACGGCAAGACCGCCATCATGCGCTCCACCAATTATGGAGCGAGCTGGACCGTGACCGACGTGACGTCCCTGTTCAAGACCCACGGCAACGGCTACGGCCGCCAGAGCGGCGAGCGCCTGGCCTTCGATCCGGGCTCCAGCAACATCCTGTACACCGGCACCCGCTATAACGGTCTGTTCAAGAGCACGGACTCGGGCGCGACCTGGACCCGCCTGAACGGCATCAATGTGACGACCACGCCGAACGGCAACGGCGTCAACCTCGTCCTGCCCGACCCGACCAGCGTGGTCAATGGCGTGGCGCAGCGCCTGATCGTGGGCGTGTCGCGCTACAGCTATACCGGCCCGAGCCTCTACCGCAGCGACAACGCGGGCCAGACGTTCTACGCCATCAGCGGCGCACCCGGCAACCTGATGCCCCAGCGCGGTGCCTTCGACGGCCAGGGCAACCTCTACATCACCTACGGCAATGGCGTCGGCCCGGGCGGCGTTCCAGCGGATCAAATTGCGGACCAGGCGATGACCCAGGGCGCCGTGATGAAGTACAACGTCAACAACGGCAGCTGGACCAATGTGAGCCCGAACAACCTGAATGTGCCGTTCAGCGGGGTCAGCGTCGATGCCTCCAATGCCAACCGCGTGCTCGTGTCGACCATCAACCTCTACTGGAATCAGTGGAACGGTACCAACGGCCAACCCACGCAAGGCGACCGCATTTACCTGAGCACCAATGGCGGCGGCAGCTGGACGGACCTGGTTGCCACCGGCACCAAGTCCACCGGCGGCGTCGACTGGATCGCCGACGCGGGCATCCACTGGGCCAGCACGGCGGTGTTCGATCCGTTCAACGGCCAGACCGCCTGGGTTACGTCCGGCAACGGCATCTTCAAGTCCACCAACGTGGGCGCCGCGCAAC
Organism: Massilia sp. P2_C2; assembly: GCF_056404615.1. NCBI lineage: Bacteria > Pseudomonadati > Pseudomonadota > Betaproteobacteria > Burkholderiales > Oxalobacteraceae > Massilia > Massilia sp. P2_C2. The sequence goes on from NZ_JBFUDR010000034.1 coordinate 24,305, forward strand.
CGGGCTGGACGTTCAACGTGAACGGGCTGGAAGAAACGGTGGTGCTGGGTGCCGTCAGCGTGCCGGGCGGTCCCGTGATCACGGCGGTCGGCGACGTCGATGGTTTCCGCCACTACAACACCTGGGGCTATAACCAGCGCCTGCAGCCATACATGGGTACCGTTAATGGCCTGGCCATCGCCGGCGGCAATGCGTCCGTGCTGGCCCGCGTCGGCAACAGCGTGCAGGTGTCGCTGAACGGCGGTGTCAACTGGTTCAACTCCGGCAGCATCAATGGCGGGTATGGTCAGGTGGCGCTGTCGGCCAACGGCAGCGTGCTGTTGCATAGCCCGTCGAATTCCACGGTTACTTACCGTTCCGTCAACAACGGCAACAGCTGGACCGCGGTGAACAACCTGAACATCAACAATGCCTACGTCGTCGGCGATTCGGGCAATTCCAACCTGTTCTACRCCTACGACAATACCAACGGCAAGTTCTGGGTCAGCTATGACGGCGGCGTCAATTTCTGGGTCGCCACCACCCTGTCTGCCTGGGGCAATCCGCGCATGCGCACGGCACCCGGTATCCAGGGAGACATCTGGCTGCCGATGTACGGTAACGGCCTGATGCGCTCGACCAACTCCGGCTCGTCGTTCAGCAAGATCAACAGCGTGACCGAATGCCGCGGCATCGGCTTCGGCAAGGCGGCCACCGGCGCCACGTATCCCACTATTTATATCTGGGGCATCGTGAATGGGGTGCGCGGCATGTTCCGCTCCACCGATACCGGGAACACGTGGATGCTGCTCAGTGACTCTGCCCACCAATACGGTATGGATGGCGAGATCGTCTTCGGCGACATGAACACCTTCGGCGTGGTGTACTCGAAGACGATGGGCCGGGGGCTGGTGGCAGGCCGTCCGCAATAAGCGCTGGGGCAGGTGCCGGCAGCCCTGCTTCAGCGGCACCGCCCGTAGTTTCATCGATACCAACCAGGCAGTGCCAGGCCGCCACGACATCGGAAAGGTGTTGTGGCGGTTTTTAGTTTCGCTTAGCGAATATTGAATGCAACCGCAGTCGCAAACGGCATCTTGGGTGGGGTCGTGATGACCAGACCATCGGCCTCCTGGCGCCAGGTAATCGGCGCGCCCTCGTGGCCGACCAGCGACACCGAGGTGACCGGTTTGCCCAGCAGGTTCTCGCGTGATCCGAGCGACGTGATCTTGAGCGTAGCGCCAGGCGCGGGAACCGTCATGGCGAACGCGTACAGCGAACCGTCGCGGCCGACCGTGAAGCGGAAATCGTGGGGACCGAACTTGAAGTCGGCCTGCTCCCGTCCCAGCTTGCCGGCGGGCAGGGTGCGCAGCTTGCCGTTTTCGCCTTCGCCCAGCCTCACCCAGGCCTTGCTGCCATAAATGCCCTCGCCGTTCACGCGCATCCATGCGCCGACTWCCTTCAGCATGCGGACGCTGCCTTCGTCCAGCGATCCATCCGGCAGCGGCGAGATGCAGATCGCCACGTTGCCGTCGCGCGCCACCTGTTCGAGCAGGTAACGGATCACGGCGCCCGAATCGTAGGTGAACCAGGGGCCGTAGTACCAGTCGCCCACTGGCGTTTCCGCGATCCACGCCTCATCGTTCCGGATGCCCGCAGGGATCGAGCCTTCTTCCGTGCTGACGGTGCCGTTGAATTTCGGATGGAATTTGATGACGCTGAACGTGTCGACCTTGCCGCGCTTCTTCAGCGTCCGATTGTAGAAATCCGCCATCACGCGCTGGATGGCGTCGGACTTCATCCCGGTCCCGGTCCCGTTGCCGCTGAAAGGCTGGTCGCTGGTGCCGTCGGTATAGATGAAATCGGGGTCGTATCGTTCCACCACATCCATCATGCGCAGCGCCCAGCGCTTCGCGTACCATTCGGCATAGGCCGTGTGGCGGCTGAAGATGCCCGCCGGGGGCGTATTCCAGTCCGTGTGCGCCGCCGCCGTCACGCCCTTGTATTCGCGCAGGTCCGGACCATAGAGCAGGCGCGGATCGAGTCCCTCCCACCACTTGCCCTTGCCGTCGGCCAGGGTCAATGCGCCGTCGTACGGCTTGCCGGCGTACGCGCCGGTCGGGTCGCTTTCGAAGGCGGTCTGCCACCACCACCACGTATATTCATGGTGGAACGCGACGCCATAGCGCAGGCCGGACGCCTTGGCCGCCGCCGCCCACTCGCCGAGCAGGTCACGCTTCGGACCGAGACGCACGGAATTCCACGGCTGGTAACGGGAATCCCACAAATCGAAATTGTCGTGGTGTACACCCTGGACGAGGAGGAAGCGCGCGCCGGCTTCCTTGTACAGCGCCGTCAGTCTGGCCGGGTCGAGCTTGCGCGGATTCCAGTCCCGCAACAGCTCCTTGTAGCCGACCTGCGAGGGGTGACCATAGTCCTTGAGGTGGTTGGCGTAGGCCGTCGTGCCGGGAACGTACATCCGGCGCGCGTACCAGTCGCCGCTCATGCCGGCCGCCTGCGGACCGAAGTGGACCCAGATGCCGAACTTGGCCTCGCGCAACCAAGCGGGCGTGCCTGGATACTGTTGCGCGATCGATTCCCAGGTCGGCTGGAATGGGCCGGCCGTAACGGGCAAGTCGAGTTTCACGACGGGAGCGGATTGCGCGTCGCCCATGGCAACGCTGTCGGGCGCCTGTTTGGCGGGCAAGGCCGGCATCGGACCGAGCTCCGGCAGGGCAGCATGCGCGGGGAGGGCGGCGAGCAGGATGCTGGCCAGCGCGAGAGGCATTTGCTTCAAAGTCAACGCTCCATTCAAGTGGGATCGATCGATTGTATTCTATATATTTAAGACAATTAATGAGAACAAAAACGGGACAAGGCCTTCACCTGGTCCCGTTTTTGTTTTACGACACGCGCTACGCCATCACGCCTGCTTGATACCGCGCCAGCCGATGTCGCGCCGGTACTGCGCGCCGTTGAAGTGGATCTTCTCGACTGTCTCGTAGGCCTGCTTCTGCGCCATCCTGACGCTGTCGCCCAGGCCGACGACACACAGCACGCGGCCGCCCGACGTCTGCAGCGTGMCGGCCACGAGCTGGGTGCCGGCGTGGAAGGTGATGGATTCCGCGGTATCTGCCGGGATGCCGTCGATGACGTCGCCCTTGGCGGGAGTCTCCGGATAACCGGCCGCTGCCATCACGACGCCTACCGCGGTGCGGCGGTCCCATTCCAGTTCCACCTTGTCCAGCGTACCGTTGCAGGCGTGTTCCAGCACCGTCACGAAATCGCTCTTCAGGCGCGTCATGATCGGCTGCGTTTCCGGGTCGCCCATGCGGCAATTGAATTCGATGACCTTGGGCACACCGGCCGCATCGATCATCAGGCCCGCATACAGGAAGCCGCTGTACGGAATGCCATCCTTGGCCATGCCCTGGATGGTCGGGTTGATGATCTCGCGCATCACGCGGGCGTGGATCGACGGCGTGACGACCGGCGCCGGGGAGTACGCACCCATGCCGCCCGTGTTCGGGCCCTGGTCGTGGTCCTTCAGGCGCTTGTGGTCCTGCGACGTGGCCAGGGCGACGACGTTCCTGCCGTCGCACATGACGATGAAGCTGGCTTCCTCGCCGGCCAGGAATTCTTCGATGACGATGCGCGCGCCGGCGTCGCCGAAGCGGTTACCCGACAGCATGTCGTCGGCCGCCTGGTGCGCTTCTTCCAGGGTCATCGCGACGACGACGCCCTTGCCGGCGGCGAGGCCGTCGGCCTTGATGACGATCGGCGCGCCCTGCGCGTCGATGTAGGCGTGGGCTTGCTGGACGTCGGTGAACGTCTGGTACTGCGCCGTCGGGATGCCGTGGCGGTGCATGAAGGCCTTGGCGAAGTCCTTCGAACTTTCCAGCTGGGCCGCTTCCTTCGTCGGGCCGAAGACCTTCAGGCCGCGCGCGCGGAACAGGTTGACGATACCGGCCGCCAGCGGCTGCTCCGGGCCGACGAGCGTCAGGGCGACGTGCTCGGCGACGACGAAGTCGGCCAGCGCGGCCGGATCGGTGATGTCGATGTTGACCAGACGCGCATCGCGCGCGGTGCCGCCGTTGCCCGGTGCGACGTAGACCATCTGGACGCGATCGGATTGGGCCAGTTTCCAGGCCAGGGCATGTTCACGGCCGCCAGAGCCGACTACCAGGATTTTCATGGATTGCTTTCGCTGCTTATTCTTCGATCACGGCGTTGGTGTAGACTTCCTGCACGTCGTCCAGGTTTTCCAGGGCGTCGAGCAGTTTCTGCATCCTGGCCGCGTCTTCGCCGGTGAACACCGTCTCGGTGTCCGGCTTCATGATGACTTCGGCGGAATCGGCCTTGAAGCCGGCTTTTTCCAGCGCTTCCTTGACGCCGGCAAAGGCGTTCGGGTCGCACAGCACTTCGAAGCCGCCTTCGTCGTCGGCGAGCACGTCGTCCGCGCCCGCTTCCAGTGCCGCTTCCATCAGCTTGTCTTCTTCGACGCCCGGCGCGAACAGGAACTGGCCGACGTGCTTGAACATGAACGAGACCGAACCTTCGGTGCCCATATTGCCGCCGAACTTGCTGAACGCGTGGCGGACTTCGGCCACGGTGCGCACGCGGTTGTCGGTCATGCAGTCGACGATGATGGCTGCGCCGCCGATGCCATAGCCTTCGTAGCGGATTTCTTCGTAGTTGACGCCTTCCAGTCCGCCCGAGCCGCGCTGCACGGCGCGGTTGACGTTATCCTTCGGCATATTGGCGTCCGCCGCCTTCTCGATGGCGAGGCGCAGGCGCGGGTTGGTGTTGGCGTCGCCGCCACCCATGCGGGCCGCGACGGTGATTTCCTTGATCAGACGGGTCCAGATCTTGCCGCGCTTGGCGTCAGTCGCGGCTTTCTTGTGCTTGATGTTGGCCCATTTGCTGTGTCCAGCCATGTCGAGTCTTCCTTAGACAGAGGACCTCGCTGGATGTCGATGTGCGAGGCCCCGGTATGATAATCCTCGACATTTTAGCATAGGCCCCCTGTCTAAAAACTGTCAGGGAAACAACAATTTGGTGCCCAGCGCGACCAGGCCAAGCCCCGTCGCGCACGCCACCACGTGGCCGCCGGGCAGCAGTTTTTCGGACAGGATCAGCGCGATCAGGCCCGCGATCACGGGCAGGTTCAGGACGCCGGCCGGCAGCACGAGCGCCAGCAGCAGCCAGYAGCAGCCCGTACAGTAGCGGGCATCCGTGACGCCCATGCGGAACGCGCCCCACATGCCGCGGCGCCAGTGCGTGAGGACGAACGCCAGCGGCGCGCGGCAGTTGTCCAGGCAGACGTGCTTGGCGGGCGTCCACTGGTAGACCCCGGCCGCGACGAGGGCCAGCGCGCCGGCCGTCGGATTCGAGATCGCCATCGCCTCGTCGAGCGCGCCGGCGTCGTGCAGCTGCCAGTCGGCCAGCGTGGCGGCGAGGGCGCAACAGGTCCACACGAACATGTAGCCCAGCATGAACAGGAACGTGGCCGGCACCACCCAGCGCTCGCGCACGAGCCGCTTGACGCGCGCGTACAGCAGCACGGAGGGCGCGGCCGACGTCAGCATCATCGCGGCGATGACGATCGTCCATTGCGTCCACAGCGTGAGCAGGAAGCCGACATCGGCCCCGGGGCGCGGCGCGGCCACGACGTGGCTTACAGGGACGATGCCCAGCGGCGCCAGCCGACCCGCGTGGACCAGCAGGAGCAGCAGGCAGGCCCCGCACAGCGCCGCGAGCAGCGCCAGCAGGGCGAGGACGACGGTGCGGTCGACACCGGGACGGCCGACGCCGCTGGCGCGGTTCATCGCACGCAGACGGGGCAGGGTGGACGGATGAAACGGTGTGTCATGGATAGCCTCCCGAACGGTTGAGCGTCGATGGGGGTTTGACCGTGCACGGTTGGCCGCGTTCGGGGGCGTCCTCAGCCGGCGAAGCCGAATCCCCGTACAATCGTCGGATGAGTGAAATTGCAAGCGACGCATCCGTTGCGTCCTCCCCACGCCCGGCCATGCTGGGCGGCCTGGCGATCGCCATCGGCGGTGCCATCCTGTTTTCCACGAAGGCCGTTGTCGCCAAACTGCTGTACCGCTACCACATCGACGCCGTCACATTGATCGCGTTCAGGATGCTGTTCTCGTTTCCGGTATTCGCCGCCGTCGCCCTGTGGAAGATGCACACCGAACCACCACTCGCCGTGCGCGACCGCTGGCGTCTCGCCGGGCTGGGCCTGCTCGGCTACTACCTGTCGAGCTACCTGGATTTCCTCGGCCTGCAATACATCTCGGTGGGCCTGGAGCGCCTGATCCTGTTCCTCACACCGACCTTCGTCCTCCTGATCACGGCGCTGGGCTTCAAGCGCCGCATCGCGCGCGGGCAGTGGCTGGCGCTCGCGCTGTCGTATGCGGGCATCGTGCTCGTGTTCGCGCACGACCTGCGCGGCGGCGCGGGCGACACCGTCACCGGATCGCTGCTGGTGCTGGGCTCGGCCGCGTGCTATGCCGCATATCTGCTGGGCACGGGCGAGATGGTGCGCCGCATCGGTTCGCTGCGCCTCGTGGCGTACGCGATGTGCGTGTCGAGCGTGGCCTGCATCGCACAATTCTTCGTGCTGCGGCCGGCCAGCCTGCTCGTGCAGCCGCTGCAGGTTTACGGGCTCTCGCTCGTGAATGGGATATTCTGTACCATCTTCCCTGTCTTCATGACGATGGCGGCGGTCCAGCGCATCGGGGCGACGACAGCCTCGCAGGCCGGCATGATCGGTCCGGTGTCGACGCTGTTCCTGGGCTGGGCCCTGTTGGGGGAGCCGATCACGACCGTGCAACTGGCCGGAACCGGCCTCGTGCTGGGCGGGATCTACCTGCTGTCGCTGAAAAATTAACTGACACTCTAACGGAACGGAACATGAAACCTCGCATCGCCCTGATCGCCCACGACAAGAAAAAAGACGACATGATCGCGCTCGCCGCCGAATACGTAGACTTCCTGCGCGGCTGCACGCTGTCGGCCACCGGTACCACGGGCGGACGGCTGATCAACGAGCTGGGCCTGGACGTGACGCGCATGCACTCCGGCCCGGTGGGCGGCGACCTGCAGATCGGCGCCCAGCTCGTCAACGGCGAGATCGACTGCGTGATCTTCCTGCGCGACCCGATGACGCCGCAGCCGCACGAACCTGACATCAACGCCCTCGTGCGCGCCTGCGACGTGCACAATATCCCGTGCGCGACCAATGTCGCGAGCGCCCACCTCGTGCTGTCGCAACTGCAGGCGACGGCCGACTGATCCGACAACCCGACCGGGAGATGACATGACGACGGCCAAGGCAATCCGCTTCACGCGCACCGGCGGCCCCGAGGTGCTGGACTACGTCGACGTCGAGGTCGGCGATCCCGGCCCGGGCGAGGCGCGCGTGCGCAACCACGCGATCGGCGTGAATTTCATCGACATCTATTTCCGTTCGGGCGTGTACCCGCTGGACCTGCCGAGCGGTCTCGGCCAGGAGGCGGCCGGCGTCGTCGAGGCGGTGGGCGAGGGCGTCACGCACGTCAAGCCGGGCGACCGCGTGGCCTATGCGGCGCGTCCGAACGGCGCCTACAGCCAGCTGCGCGTGATGCCGGCCGACGTCCTCGTGCGCCTGCCGGACGATATTTCGTTCGAGACCGGCGCGGCGATGCTGCTGCAGGGCATGACCGTGCAATACCTGCTCAAGCAGACCTATGCCGTGCAGCCGGGCGACACGATCCTGTTCCACGCGGCGGCCGGCGGCGTCGGCCTGATCGCCTGCCAGTGGGCGCGCGCGCTGGGCGTGAACCTCATCGGCACGGTGGGGTCAAACGAAAAGGCGGCGCTGGCGCGGCAGCACGGGGCCGCGCATGTCATCAACTACAACGATGAGGACATCGTGCAGCGCGTGCTGGAGATCACGAACGGCGAGAAGGTCCCGGTCGTCTACGATTCGGTCGGCAAGGACACGTTCACGCGCTCGCTCGATTGCCTGCGGCCGCGTGGCCTGATGGTCAGCTTCGGCAACGCGTCGGGGCCGGTGCCGCCGGTCTCGCTGAACGAGTTGTCGGCGCGCGGCTCGCTGTACATTACGCGTCCGACATTGCAGAGCTATGCGGCCACGCGCGCGCAGCGCGAGGCGATGGCGGGCGACCTGTTCCAGATGGTGTCGAGCGGCCAGATCGGCGTCGACATCCACCAACGCTTCCCCCTGGCCGATGCGGCCCAGGCGCACATCGCCCTCGAAGGGCGCCGCACGACGGGCAAGACGATCCTGCTGCCATGAGAGAATTTAGCGACGATAACGAACCGCCGATGGACCCACAGCCGGCCACGACGCCGCGCTTCGGGCGGCTGCTGGTGGTGCTGATGCTGGCTGTGCTGCTGATCGTGGGGATTACGTTCCTGTCCGAGGCGTATTTGTCCTGAACCGGATGCGTTTGGTGGGCTCGTTTCGATTGAGGCCCCCAGCCTCAATCGCCCACCCTGATATGTATTGACCCGTCAAGCTTTTTGTTCTTTTTCCTGCTTTTTGCCTGGTTGGTGCGTGATGCATCAAGCGGTAGCCCAAGGCACCGCAAAGTGGCGGGGTATGGGCTGCAAGGCCCATGCC